>JASHQQ010000055.1 GCA_030039035.1 Acidobacteriaceae bacterium
GGCCGCGTGGACAGCACGTCGCGCCCCCAGGAGCCTTGCGTGGTGGCCAGCAGGTTCGGGGTCAGAAACGCTTGCCAGCGCGCGAGCGCCCACAGCTCGTTGGCGTGGCCGGCACCGAAGCTGTGATTTCCGTAGCTTTCCGAGAGCCGGGAGAGGCCCCCGCCGGGCGAGTTCCACAGCGCGCCGATGCCCTCGAAGGTGAACTGGTGGCGCTCCGCGGCTCGCCAGTCGACACGCGCGAAGCCAACCTGCTGCGCGGCCGTGCGCGGCGCGGGCCCGAGCAGGCTGTCAAGCGTCCGCTCCATTTGCGAGTACGCGGCCAGACCTTCGGCGACAGGGTTGGCGCCGCTCAGGCCAAGACGCGCGGCCAACACCTGGGCGTCGTCGTTGGACGGTTGCGCGAAGAACTCGGTGGGGTTTTTGACCGTCGACAGACCGGGATCGTTGCGCCGGAAGCCGTCGAGCGCGCCGAACCAGAAGAGCTTGTCGCGGCGGATGCGCCCGCCGACGCCGGCGCCAAACGTCAGTTCATGGTCGGGGGGCGTATACGCAATGGGCGTAAACGCCGGCGTGGTCAGCTCAGTTGCCGGCGCGGTCTGCTGCACCCATTGCGTGAAAGGATTCTGCGCGCCCCACGTATTCTGCCGGTCGAATAAGAGCGCCTGGCCGTGCAGGGCGTTCTCGCCGCTGCGGGTTTCGAAGTTCATCGACCCGGCAGCGGCCCGATCGGCTTCGGCCTGCGCGTTGCCGGCCGCGAGTTGCACTTCGCGAATGGCGGTCTGGCTCATCGCCGGGCCGCCGAGGGTCGCGCCGCGGCCCTGCGCAAATGCCGAGCCCGATTCGCTCTGATCGGTCTCTGCGCCGCCGGTTTTGCCCGTGGCGCCAAAGGCAAGAGTGCGGGAGGCGTTGTCGATCATGATCCCGGCCGGAGACGAATTGTCACCGCGGAGCACGGTTGTGGAATCGGCGGGCGAGGGCGCCGAGGCGGCAGGCGTATCGAAGGTGAAGTCCTGCCAGCGGCGGCCGGTGAGCGGAAGCTGCTGCAACTGCTCGGCCGGCAGGGTGGTGCTGACGACCTGCGCCGCCGGATCGATCGGATGGAGCGCGGCCTTGAGCGGCTCGCGCCGCGGCAGCTCCAGTTGGATGGCGGCCTGTACGCGCGCCTCATGGCCGGCGGAGACGAAGATGCCGTCGACCCGGCCGCGGCCCAGTCGAGGACTGTCGGCTTCGAGCGTGTATTCGCCGGCTGCGACCCCGGTGAAGCGATAGGCTCCGTTTTTTCCCGTGGTGGTGCGCACGGCGGCGCCGGTCGATTCGTTGCGCAGCGTGATCGTCGCGCCGTCCAGCGGGGTGGCGTACCAGTCGGTGAGCTTCCCGGCGAGCGACCCGGTGGGTTTTTGCGCCAGCCCCGCCGCAGCGGCGCCGAGAAACAGCAACGCCGTGGCACGGATGCATTGTGGAGGGAATGCTGCCATCGAGAGCACCTCTCGCGGCAGATCGTGGAGAGTTCTGATTCACATTGGCGCCGTCCCGCTCTGCTGGCGGATGCGGACGGAACTTGGCGGGAGAGTGTTGCTTGCGATTCTAGCTCCGGCTGCCGGTTCAGTAAACTGAAAAAGAAAGGGAACAGGGATCAGGAACAGGGATTAGGAACAGGAATTAGGATCCAGCGTTTGGACCAGCCTCACAGCAGGTTGAGATTCCAGGATTCGAAGAACCGGAGCTTCCAAATCCCGCCCTGGCCAAATCTCTCATTTACATGTCTGTTCCCTAATCCCTGATCCCTGTTCCCTGCTTTTTCCATGTTCATTGACGAAGCCAGAATCCGCGTAAAGGCCGGCGACGGCGGCAACGGCTGCATGGCGTTTCGCCGTGAGAAGTTCGTGCCGCGCGGCGGTCCCTCGGGTGGCGACGGTGGACGCGGCGGCGACGTCGTTATGCAGTCCAGCGAGCGGCACAACACGCTGATCCATTTTCGCTACAATCCCGAGCACAAGGCGCAGCGCGGCGAGCACGGCATGGGCTCGAACTGCACCGGGTCGGACGGCGAATCGATCGTGTTGCAGGTGCCGGTCGGCACGTCTCTTTACGACCAGCAGACTGGCGAGCTTGTCCATGACTTCAGCCAGCCCGACGAGCGCCTGGTCATTGCGCGCGGCGGCCGTGGCGGCCGCGGCAACCAGCACTTTGCCACCAGCACCCACCAGGCTCCGCGCGAGCATGAGCTGGGCCGGCCGGGCGAGGAGCGATTCTATCGCCTTGAACTCAAGCTGCTCGCCGATGTCGGCCTGGTCGGCCTGCCCAACGCCGGCAAATCGACCCTGATCTCGCGCATTTCCGCCGCGCGGCCCAAAATCGCCGATTATCCGTTCACAACGCTTGAGCCGAATCTCGGCGTGGTGAGCGTGGGCGAGGAGCCGGAAGTCGAATCCTATGTCGTGGCCGACATGCCGGGACTCATCGAGGGCGCGCATCTCGGGTCCGGGTTGGGGATCCAGTTCCTGCGGCATATTGAGCGCACCCGGCTGCTGGTGCATCTGGTGGATGTGTCGGACGCTTCGGGCCGGCCCGATCCGGTGGCCGATTTCAAGGTCATCAATGAAGAGCTGGCCAGCTTCGGCAACGGCGCGGGCGAACATCCGCTGGCCGGGAAACCGATGATTGTGGTCGCGACGAAGATCGACGCCGCGAATCCGGAAAAGCTGAAGAAGCTTGGCGCCTGCGTCAAGCGCCGCAAGCTCGAGTTTCACGCCATCTCCGCCGTGACCGGCGAAGGAATTGACGACCTAAAATGGGCGCTGGCGAAGCGACTGCGCGAAGCAAGCTCGGGCAGCGAAGAAACAGTCAAGCTTCCATCGCGTTGAAGCCAAGTTCCCGCGCGGCATGGATCAGCCGAGCGTCCCCGGAGATGAACGGACGGTTTCGCGGCTTGCCGGTACACCACACGCACGCGGCAGAAAGCTGAAGCGCGTCCGCGGCGGTTAGCGGGAAACGCCCAATGAACGTCTCCGCTTTATCGCGGATCGCGTCACTCGGCTCGATCTCTCTCCACCCTCGCCGCAGGCGATCGAGGGCAACCTGCCCCTGCACGCGTCCATTGGGAGTAATCTGCCCCATGCGCAGGAGTCGGGCTATCGCGCTCTGTATCTCAGCCGGAGAGCCCCACCAGACCGTCTTTGCATATCTGGCGTTCAAAGCCTCCGCGGCAGAACTGCCATTTTGACGGACACAAAGCCGCAGCAGCGAACTCGAATCCCAAAAAGCCGGGTCCATCTACCGTTCGCCTTTAGCCCAGGCAATTGCCTCTTCCACCGCACGTTTCGAAACGGAGGGGCGCGGAAGCTTTCGGAATTCTTTCAAATCGAATTCTTCACGCGCCGGCTTCATCTGTCCGGTCGCGATCAGGTACGCTTCTTCCGCGGCATAGTCGCCTTCTTCGGGCACGCTGATCGGCACGATTCGCGCCACGGGAACATTCCTGTCCCGAATGACAATCTCCTCGCCGTTTCGGACCTGGCGAAGATAGGCACTCAACTGGTTTTTCAGCGAACCTATGTTGACGGATCTCACAAGCTCATTCTATCTCAACTTGGCCAACTTGGCCAAGTTCGCCTGATGCTTACACCATCGCCCGCTCTTTCACGGTGAGGTACTGATTCAGCACCATGGAAGTCAGCGCGCCGGGATTGAGGTCCATCGTCAAAGCGCCCTGGTCGTGAAGACGGGCGAGGAGCAGCTCGCGCCGGCCCGCCATCTCCTGCGCGGCGGCGGAGAGGAACATCTGCTCCACGTTCCTGGGCCGGGCGGAAGCGATCTGCTCCACCTCCGGCTGGGCCATGGCGACAAAGAGAAGCACGTGGCGGCGCAGGAGCTGCAAGGCGCCATCGATGACCTCGGGCCGCATCGCGGTTTCAGCCAGGTCCGTGATCCACAGGATGAGCGAGCGGCGCGGCTGCAGGCGGTTGAGCGTGGCCGTGGCGCGAAGATGGTCGGCTTCGCCGGATTCGGCCCGAATCTGCGCGAGCGACTCGATGAGCTGGCGCAGGTGCGCGGCGCTGCGGCCGGGCAACAGCCGCTGCTGAACACTTTGGCCGTAAGCGAGCAGCCCAACGCGGTCGCCGGAGTACAGCGCGAGCTGCGCCAGCGCCACGGCAGCCGTGCAGGCGTAGTCGAGCTTGGAATGCACTCTTTGGGCCGTCGCCGGGGATGGGCCAACCGTCGCCGACTCGGGCCCTGGCGGCTTGGCCGAAGAGATGGCCACACGCGAGCGCATCAGCCGTCCGCAATCGAGCACCAGCCAGACCGGCTGGCTGCGCTCGGTCTGGTACTGACGCGTGATCAGGCCGCCGCGGCGCGCCGTCGCCGTCCAGCAGATGTCGCGCAGGTCGTCGCCCTCGCGGTACTCGCGCAGGCTCTCGAAGTCGCGCCCCAGGCCGCGCTGGCGCGCCTGGCGCAACTGCAGTTCGATCTGGCGGCTGCGCGCGAGAAAGATCTGCTGCTCCTCGCCGGTGCGCAGCGCGGGATAGACGCGCACGGTCTGCACCAGCGGCGCCCTGGCCCAGCGCTCCAGCAGGCCCAGCGGCGAGCGATAGCGAAGGTAGAGCCAGCCGGTCTCGCAATCGCCGCGCTCCTGCGGACGAATCCGGTAACGCACCTTGGCCGGTACGCGGGGAAACGCAATAAGCCGGTGCGTGGCCGGCGACTCAACCAGAGCGGGAGGAAGATCGTCGATCAGGCGGCATTCGACGATCGTTGTCGCGCGGTTTTCGAGGGCCAGTTCGATTTCGGTTTCGGAGTCGAGCGCCGGCGCATTGGACCACGACCGTTCGGCGGCGAACTGCGACGGGCGAGGCAGGCGCGCGCCGTCGAGCGCGGCTGCGATCAGCACCAGAGCGTCCCACGCCGGCATGGCGAAGGCAAAGCGCCAGTGCCAGAAGCCGGGAATCAGCCAAGGAAACCCGGCGATGAGCAGAGCGATGGAGAGCGGCGTGAGCGCGAAGGCCATGCGGCGGCGACGCTGGCAGGCAGCGCGGATGGGGCCGGGATGAAGCGAGGGGGAAATCATGGTCGATCTCAGCGGTTCAGATCAAGCGCGATGGCGAGCGCGCGGTCGAGTTCGGTGAGTTTCGCGCGCGAAAGCGATCCGACATACTGCGTCAGTTCCGATTTACGGACGCTTGTCATTCCGTCGCACCAGATCCAGCTCTCGTGCTTCATTCCCTCTTCGATCCCAATCCGCACTTGAGTTGGAGCGCCGTAACCTTCGCTGAATACAGGGACGCAGATTGCAGTCGAGAACCGCGAATCGATTGTCGCCTGCCGGGAAACGATCGCGAAAGTCCGATACCGCTTCGGCTCGCCCGGCGGCTGGTTGACTCGATATAGTTCGCCCCGTCGCATTGTTTCTCACTCTTCCGTTTCGTATTCGATTGGCGCCTGGTGCCGGAGCACATCCTCCATTTCACGGTTGAAGTAGGCCGCGTGCTCATTGAGCAGCTTGAGATCCCGCTCGTAGATCGCCTGGCGAATCTTTTGCTTGAAGTACTCCCGCAGAATTCCTTCAATGAATGCAGACCGGGAGGATTTGGATCCCGCATCGCGGTCGATCTGGGCAAGGAGGTCGGAGGAGAGTGTTACCGAAGTCTTCTGTTTCATACTACTATCATACCACCGCCTGGAATACCGCAGGGCATCGGACGGTTCACTGCCTTGGCACCGGCACTCCGGCGATCACGTCGGCGAGCACGCGGTCGGCGTCGAAGCCTTCCAGTTCCGCCTCGGGCTTGAGCATCACGCGATGGCGCAGCACGGGAACAACGGCGCGCTTGACGTCGTCGGGAACGAGGTAGTCGCGGCCATCGAAAGCCGCGGCAGCCTGGGCCACGAGCATCAGGCTCAAAGCCGCGCGGGGGCTGGCGCCCAGCAGCAGCGTGGGCCACTCGCGGGTTCGCCGCGCGATGGCGAGAATGTAGCCGTAGAGCTCGGGCTCGATGCGGATGGCGCGCACTTCGGTGCGCGCGGCGGCCAGCAGGTCCGCGGGGACGGGCGAGATGGCTGTGTCTTCGAGCAGTCCTGCACCGGAGCTCGCGTGGTGGCGTTCCAGAATCTGCAACTCGTCCTGCTCGGCCGGATAGGCCATGCGGATCTTGAGCAGGAAGCGATCGAGCTGCGCTTCAGGCAGCGGATAGGTGCCTTCGAATTCAACGGGATTCTGCGTGGCGAAGACGGTAAACCAGGCGGGCAGCGCGCGGCGCACACCGTCGCTCGTCACCTGGCGCTCTTCCATGCACTCGAGCAGCGCCGCCTGGGTGCGCGGAGGCATGCGATTGACCTCGTCGACGAGCAGCAGATCGGTAAAGACGGGGCCGGCGTGAAAGGTAAACGCATCGGCGCCGGGGCGCAGAATCGAAGTTCCGAGGATGTCGGCGGGCATCAGATCGGGCGTGGCCTGAATGCGCTGGAAGCCAAGGCCGAGCAGGCGGCCGAGCGCCTTGACCATGAGCGTCTTGGCGATGCCCGGCACACCTTCGAGCAGTGCATGGCCCTGGCAGAGGATGGCGATAAGAACTTCTTCGATCGCCTGCCGCTGGCCTGAAATCACCCGGCCGAGCTCGGCGCGGGCGTGGGCGATCAATTCGCTGGTGGCGCGCAGTTGGGCGGATCGCTCCGCGGCCGGAGCGGCCGCCTCCGCCTGTTCCGTTTCGACGGCTTCGTGCTGAGTCGCTTCCTCGCTCATCCAACCCTTTCCTGCGGCGTGACCCGAACCGCCTGCCGAGCCGGCCCGCCCTGCCCGGCCATGGCGGCAAGCTGCTCCCGATGCGCATGGAGCGTTTGTACCAGCTTAAGCGCCTGGCGCGGGTTTGCGGACTCGCCCCACGCGGCTTCTTCGCATGCCGCCAAATCCGCCTCCAGCGCAGCGCCCATGGTCGGAAACCGCCGCCGGATCACCGCCGCCAACTCGGCGGCACTCAACTTCTGCACGCGCCGCCCGCAAAGCTGCAGGCTGAAGCGGCGGAAACGGTCCCACGCCACGGCCACGGCCGCCGAAGCCGCGCCGGCGTTCCTGTAAAGCGAGCCGAGAGCTTCGAGGAACTCGATGGGCGTGGCGCGCGGCGGCAAGGGGAGATCGCGCACCGGCCCGCTACGCCGGCTGAAGCTGAAGATCACCAGCAAAGCCAGCGCCGCAAGTCCGATATTCAGCGAAGTGAGCGCTGCTCCTCCGGCGTAGGACCACTCCGACCGGACTTCGCCGTGCAGCGACTCGTCCCAGTAGAATTTGTGCCCATCGCGCGGCCCGAGCGAATTCAGGAGCAGGTCGAGATTGTGGTCGCGGCTGATCGAGGCGTTTTCGAGCGGCGTGGAACTTGCCCACCACACCACGTGACCCTTTTGCCAGTCGTACTCCACAACTGCCGGCTGTCCGGCGCAACTGTATTGCACGCGATAGGCGGGGTTGCCAACCCTCCATCCGGCTTCGGGAACCATCCACACTTCGCCGGAGCCGGAAAGCGGGTCGAGCCCTTCGGCATCGAGCTTGCACGCCGCAAACCGCAGCTCTTCGGATGCCTCGCTGGCGCCCAGAGGAAGAATGAATCCACCCCAGAAGCCGGTGGCGAGAACGCGGCCGCCGCGCTCCAGAATCTGCCGTACCGCCTTGATGTCGGAGCTTTCGGTAGTGAACGGCTGGGCGAAGATGACGACCGTTTCCGGGCCCGCGTTTCCGGCAAGCTCTCCCAATGGGTGCTCCCATCGCTCCACGGGGTAACCGGCGCGAAGAAGCATCTCGAAGGCGGCGCGCGCGCCATGGCGTCCGGAAAGATACGTCGACGGCATCGGATTGCTGTTGCTGTTGCCGCTGGGCAACAGGAATCCCGAGAGCACCGCGAGGCCGATGGCAATGCCGACGCACCAAAGCAGCAGCTTGCGGTCCTTGGCGTCGAGCGAAGAGAGGAACGTCATGCCGCGCTCCGGTCTCCGGCCCCGGCGCCGGCGCCGCCGTCGATCAGGCCGGCTGCAAGTTGCTCCGCCGCGCGATAGTCTCTCTCGCCGGCTGCCCGCCCGCCGTACCAGATGCGCTCGAAGCTGCCCGTCAGCGCGGCCAATCCGGGCCGGCGCGAATCGTCGGAAGCGACCAGCGCCAGGTACTCGCGCGGCGTGCGCGCGCGGTCGGCGGGCCACAGTCGTTTCGATTCGAGACGCGAGATCGCCGCCCAATAGACGAAGTGGACGGCCTCGCGCCATCGGCGCGCCGCGGCGGCGCGTCGCGCGTCTTCAAGCCATAGCTGCCAGTCCCGCGCCGAAGCAGCTTCCGGGGCCGGTGCACCCGGCTCGGGAACCAGCCGGACGCGCCACCGCCGCTCGAGCTGCAGCAGGCCCCAGATCAGTCCCACGCAGACGGCGACCACAAATCCCCACACCACCACGCGGCCGATCCAGCGCGACTTCGCGCTGAAGCTGGCCACGCGATAGAAGAAACGGTTGATGGCGTTGCCGATCTTTTCCAGAGCCGCGTCGCGCGGCGAAGGCTCGTCGAGGTTGCGGAATTCGCGGCCGGCGAGTACTTTCACCAGTTCGTCGCGTTCTTCGCCGTGCGCGGGCAGCGCTGCGGCGTTGCCTCCGGCATGAGCCAGATCGCGAGCGAGACGCGCATCGGCGTCCTTGAGCAGTTGCGATGTGGTCGGCGCGGGCGGGCGCGCGCCGGAGACGTTGGGCAGCGCCGGCGCGGTTGCGTCAGGCTTATCGGCAGGCTGGTCGGTCAACTGGGCTCGCAACAGCAACGCGCGCAGCCAGTCATATGAGACGAGACGCCGCCCGACGTGCCCGTCCTCGTTCACCGGCACGCGATCGTCAGTGCCGACGAGTGCCGGGTCGCAGCTCCTGGTGTCGCGCGCCCTGGCGCAGGCGTCGACGATGGGAAGGAGCGCCTGCAGGTGTTGGCGGTATTGGTCGAGCGAAGCATCGCGCGCGGCGCTGGCCGGCGGGTCGGCGGAGGGCGCCGGCCGCGCAAGAACGCTCGCGAATCCGCAGCCCACGAACATTGCGACAATCGTCAGGAATCGGGGTGCGCGCGCGGTTGTCGTGGTGGAGTGCATGACTTTTTCTATATCAAAACGTGAAGGCACGCTCAAACCTGATACGCGCTTCACAAGTGCCGGGAGCTTTTCGCGAAGCTTTTGAGCTACGCTTCATGGGCTGAAGCCCTCTCCGTTTCTTGTCTCATTCGGCACGACTGAAGAGGCTGCGGAAAAACTCATCGCGATCGGTCTCTCGCGGGCTGAAGCCCGCGAGAGATATCAAAAAGGAAGGACCTATCCGGCACGGCTAAAGACGTGCCCTTTCAAAACAACAGGTACAGCGAGTTTCTCCGCAACGTGTGAAGTCGTGCCCTGTTACAAAACTACGGCCACGACTGCTGACCAGTTAGCTCCGCCAGCTCCGCTGACTCCGTTGCCGTTATGACCCCGGATGGATCCAGATCGCATTCCCTCCGCCCGGCGCCATGTGCACTTCGAGCACGCTGTCTTTGGTTACGCCGAGCTTGGAGAAGCTGGTGTGCGTCGGTTCGGTCGCGGCGTCCTGCGCGTCGGAATACATCTCGGCGGTGTAGTCGCCGTCTCCCAGGAAGCTGAACGAAACGCTTACGTCGCGCTCGGTCCAGTTGCTGATCGAACCCACGTACCAATCCTTGCCGCTGCGGCGCGCCACGGTGATTGTCTCCATGGGCTTGCCGCTGACGACTTTCACCTCGTCCCAGGTCGCCGGCACGCGCTTGATGAAGTCGAACTCCGGCTGGCCCTGGTAGTGCTCGGGATAATCCGAAACCATTTCAAAAGGACTCTCGAAGATGACATACAGCGCCAGCTCGTGGGCGCGCGTGCCCAGCCCCATCGGTTCCACATTGCGCGGCACAAAACTTTCGCGCGTGCTGTTGCCGAAGGCGCCGGGCGTGTAGTCCATGGGTCCGGCCAGCATGCGCGTGAAGGGCAGCGTGGCGTCGTGCTGCGGCGAAGTGCGCGCGCTCCATTTCAGGTACTCCTTGCCCATCACGCCCTCGCGCGTGATCAGGTTGGGCCAGGTGCGGCGCAGGCCGTCGGGTTTGTAGGCGCCGTGGAAGTCGATCATGAGATGATGCGCCGCCGCGGCCTCGACCACGCGATGATAGAAGGCCACCATCTGCTGGTCGTCGCGGTTCATGAAGTCGATCTTCACGCCCGCGATGCCCCACTTCTCGAAGAGCGGGAAGGCCTGGTCCATGTATTTATCGACCGACGTCCAGTGCGACCAGAGCCACAGCTTCACGTGCTTTTCGCTGGCGTAACTGAGCAGGCCGGTCATGTCCACGTCGGGATTGACCTTGGTAATATCCGCCATCGAGTCGTTCTCGCCGATTTTGCCCTGCGCGGGAGCGCCGGCCCAGCCGGCGTCGATGAGCATGTAAGGAAATCCCGAGGCCGAGGCGAAGTCGATGTAGTGCTTCATCGTCGCCGTATTCATGCCGGTCTTGAAGTCCGCGCCCGGCGCCGCCTCGCCGCTCCACCAGTCCCACGCCGACTTGCCCGCCCTGATCCACGATGGATCTGCAATGCGCGATGGCGGATTGAGGTTGAGCACGATGTTCGACTCGATCAGCCGTCCCGGTTCGTCGCCGATCATGAGCACGCGCCACGGGCCGGTCACGGGCGCAGTCGCGTCCACCGCGACGCCCTGCTCGTCGACGCGCGGCGAGAGTTCCGCGCGCACGCCGAACCGCTCCTTGCTTTTGCGCACGTACATGCCGGCGTAGTTGTCGATGTTGGCCTCGGTGATCGCCACCCAGCCTATGCCGGGCTCGTCGGCGAGGAACGGCAGGCCGATGAGCCAGTCCGGATGCAGCCCGCTCACCTGCCGCTGCACGTATTCGTCTTCATATGGAGTCTGGAAGCCGTCGAGGATCAGCGGATACGTGGTCGCATCCTTGGCGTAGGTGAACTGCGTCAGCTCGTGCGCGATCTTTACTTGCTTGAGCGCGGCCTGATCGGGAATGACGTAGCGGAACGCGGCGCCGTCGTCGAAGACCCGCGCCTCGATCCACAGCTCGCGGCCCTGCGCGTCCTTGAAATCGGCGCGGACAACATTGCAATGGTTCACCACGGTGCCGGTTTTGCCCACGGGAATCGTGTAGGTCTCGTTCACCGTGTCGTTGCGCGTGTCCACGCGGTGCATGCCGATGCCCAACGTGAGTTGCTCGGGAGTCTCTGCAGGCGCATTTTTCTTTTTCGGCGCGGGCGGCGGGGCCAGCTCCAGGCCAAGCCCGGACTCTTCAATGAGCCGCTTGCCGTGGAACTCCACCGCGTAGCGCAGCCCCGAAGAGAGCGGAATGGGCTGATTGGCGGCCGGAGCCGGCGCCGTGGGCGAAGCTTCCCACAGCAGCAGCGCGATCTGCCCGCTGGGCGAGGTCACCTTGAGTGGGATCTGGTCCTGCGCCTGAAGCCACACGACGCCAAAAACAAGGTCGACAGCGAGGCAGATCGAAACGGCGCGCGCGTGCAGCATGGCTCCTCCGTGGAAAGCGGATTTGATCCAGCATCTGCTACGGTGTTTTCCGGACCGCGCCAGTATACTCTGCGGCGGTGCAAGCAACCGGGTTCCGCAAGTCACCGGAAAGAGAGAATGGGCAAACGCGGGGCGGTTCTCATCGGGGATTCGCCGCGGGCCTCATGCGGGCTCTCCCGCCGGCGGCGCTCATTTTGTCTCCTCGGTTGGTTCAGTGGCGGTCGCGAGGGGACTCGAAGCTACAGCAACTGCATCCTGCCCGCTCGCTACCGTCAACGGCTGCGCCGGCACGACCTCCGCCGCCGGCGCCACCAGCCCCGCCCGCTGCATCATCCACTCGATGTCGAAGCCCTCTTTCCGGATGCGCTGATCGTAATAGAAGAGAACGAGCGCGATCCCGTACACCGGCCTGGTGAGGGCCTGCAGGGCGAAACCCGCTCCATAGTAGATAAACGCCACGATCGTCGCCATGGTCTGGGCGCGCTGCGGATTGCTGTTGCCGGGAATGAGCGCCATGACGATGACGACGAGGAAGACGAGGCCAAAGGAGAGAATCCATGTCAACGCCGCGGTGAGCATGTAGAGAGCCAGCACACGCCATCGTGTGCCTTTGCTCAGCACGCTGCTGCGTTTCAGCGCCGCCCAGGCCGGGATCTGTTCGACCATGCAGGCTGGAAAAGCGAGGCTGAGCCGCAGAAGCATCCAGAAGGCATAGACTCCAAGAACCACGAAGCCCAGAATCGTGACCAGGCCCACCAACGCCCCCGAAGCTGCGCCCCCAAAGGCGAACGGCCCGCCCAGGACTCGCTCTACGAATACGGAGAGCAGAATCACGCCGAGCCAGGCGCCAATCGGTACACCCCACACGACGAGCGCTTGCAGCAGATAAAGGCCGATGTACCGCCAGCCCCGGTTCCAGATCGCCTTGTACGCCGCGCGAATGGTGGTCTTTTCGCCGAAGCAGGCGCGATTTACCGAGTCCGTCATGGCCGCTGCGGACAGCGCATTGGCAGCCAGCAGCAGGGGCAGCGCGAGCGCGACTGCGGCGGCCGCAAATATCCCCGCGGTCACGCTCACGTCCATCTGCGAATTCGGAATCCTGAAACCCGATCCGAGCCACGCGAAGCAAAGAAACGCGCCCGAGGCGACGACAAGAATCACCCCGGCCGGAATCGCCGAGATCCCCAGGAAGACAAGGAACCGCGACCGGTAAAGGCTGATCGTCCGGTCGAGGATCTCGCCCAGGTTCATCGGCCGCAAGGCTTCATTCATGCGCGCTCTCCGGCTCCCGCGGCGGTTCGCCGGCTCCGGGTGGCGAGGACCAGCCGCCTGGCAGCGCAGCCTGGAATTCCGCTGCGGCGGCTGGCGCCGTGAGTCCTGCAGCCTCCATCATCCACTCGATGTCGTAGCCTTCCTTGCGTACGCGCTGGTCATAGTAGAAGAGCGTAAGCCCGGTGGCGAGGATGGGCGTGATGAAGGTATTGGTGCAAAAAGCGACGCACTGCTGCAGGATGCGCAGGCCGACGGGCAACTGCTGATGGTGCTTGATGGTTTCAAAGAAGAAGAAGCTCTGCGACACCAGCACCAGGCCGATCTCGATGGCGGCGACCAGCAGCGCCAGCACGAAGATCCGCCCGCGCGACCACTTGCTCAGCTCCACGCTGCGGCGGATGGCGGCGCGGGCCTTGAGGTTTTCCACCACGCAGGCGGGCACGGCCAGCGCGTAGCGCAGCCACATGACAATGCCGTAGAGAAAGGCCGGTGCAAGCAGCACAAGGAGGATCACAAAGATAACGCCGAAGGCGATCAGCGCCGTTGCCGGCGTGCCGGGGTTCACCGTCGGAACGGCGCCGGCGCGCGGCAAAAGTCCCTTCACGCGGATGTAGATCGCCGCGCCGATAAACGCGGCATAGATAAGGATCACCGGCAGCCAGGCGTAGATCAGCGTAAGAAACCCGAGCCACAGGTAGCGGCCGAGCTTGGGCAATATGCCGCGGTACGCGCCGCGGATGGTGGCCGGCTGCCCCAGGTGCAGCCAGGCGACGGCGCGGTTGTTCGCGGCCACGGCGATGCCGCCAAAGATGAAAACGACGATCCAGGTCAGCAGCACCCATACTCCGGTCATCCACAGCAATTGCCGGTACATGTGCTCGGCGCGCATCCACTCCTGCACTCCGGTCTGGGCCAGACCCACCAGCAGCAGCACTCCGGCATACACCGCCGCGATCCCGGCGAAGAGCAGGAAATGGGTGCGATACAGCTCGGCCGTACGGTCGAGAATTTCGCCAAGAGTCATGGGGCGAAGGCTGGTTTCCATGGTTGCTGCCTGCTGTGCGCCAGGTGAACGTCTGGCGGGATAGTAGCACAGGCGCAAATTACCAATGGGGAGTGGATGTTTGCCGGCACGGCGAGCGAATCTGGAAACAAATAAACTTTTTTGTCTCCTTACGATAAACTGGTGTCCCCCAGATGAGTTACTCCCGGATCTCCGTAAACGAGCTTGCCCAGGTCTGCGCCAATTCCGCCGACGCAGCCGAGTGGGAGGAGTTTCTGCGCCGTACCACGCCGCTGGCTTCGCTGGTGGTTTCCCGCATAGCTCGCCTGTGGGTGACTGCTTCCACGCCGGCGATGATCGACGATATCGTGCAGGAGGTTTTCCTGAAACTCTGCGAGCAGGAGCGGCGCATCCTGCGTGAATTCACGCCCCGCGGCGAAGATTCCTTCCTGGGCCTGTTGCGGATCGTTGCCGCTTCGGTGGCCAACGACTACTTCCGCCGCTTGCGCAGCACCAAGAGGGGCGGCAAAGTCGTGATCACCGGGCTGGCATGGGAGTTCGTCCCGGGCGATACGAACGGCGGAGCGAAGCGGATGCAAAAACTGGTTCTGCTTTCGCAACTTGACCAGTTGCTGCGCGGAGCCCCGGAAGACGTGAGCGAGCGCGATCGCAACCTGTTCTGGCTCTATTATTTGCAGGGCCTCACAGCGGTCGAGATTGCCTCCCTGCCCGGCATCGCCCTCTCGGCCAAGGGCGTCGAAAGCGCGTTGCGCCGCATCTCCGGCTGGTTGCGCCATCAGACCGGAGTCCGCCGTCCTGCCGAGGCTTTTGACCACGCGCGGGAGACAACGCTCACTTTCGAAAAAGGAGAATCGATTTAATCTCCGATAAGCAGAGATGACGATGATGAAAGACCTCAACCCGGATCTGCCTTCTCCCCCGGAATGCGATGAGCTTGAGGATGCGCTGGAGAAGCTGATGGCCGCGCGGGCAGCCGGCGAGCCGCTTCTGTACCGCACTGCCGGACTCACGCCGGCGGCAGGCCGAGCCGCGACTCCCTGTGCGCCTCCCGAGGAATGGCTGCGTTTGGCTTCCGGCGAAATGGACGAAGCCGCAGCCGCATCGCTTCTTTCTCATGCCGCAATGTGCCAGGATTGCGGGAAGCACCTCCGGCTGGGCCTTCAGATTTGCAGCGGCGATGTCGCCGGAGAGGAAGCCGACGGACCAGGCGCTCCCGATCCGGCTTCCGACGAATGGCGGAGGCGGCTGGCGAAAACGCTGGCGAAGACGCCGCGGCACGGCGTCGGAGCCAGGGGAAGGGCGTGGCTCTGGGTGGGATCCGGAGTCGCCGCGTCGCTTCTTCTTGCCGTCGCGCTCGTCTGGTGGCAACGCGCCAATTCCCCGGCCCGCTTGCTGGCCCTGGCCTACGGCGAATCGCGCATCTTCGACCTGCGCATGCCGGATGCGAAGTTCAGTCCCGTCCATCCCGCCATCCACATTCGCGGCGCTTCCGAAGGGCGCGAGCGGGCTCCGCTACTCGAGGCGCGGGCCCGTATCGAGCGCCATCTCGAGCGTGCGCCCAACGACCCCTACTGGCTGCAACTCCAGGCGCGCGCCGACGTGATGGAGGAGGATTTCGATCCGGCGATCGACATTCTCGATCGCCTGCTGGCGGCCGGACCCCTGACCTCCGCATTGCTGGCCGACGATGCCGCAGCCTACTTCGAGCGCGGAGAGGCGACGGGCAGCGAAAATGACCGCGCCACGGCCCTCGATTACCTGCGCCGCGCCGATGAGCTGGCTCCGGACGATCCCGTCCTGCTCTTCAACGAAGCCGTGGTGATGGAGGATCGCGGCCAAGTGATGAACGCGGTGGAGACCTGGAGCCGGTATCTGCGTTTCGAACGCGATCCGCGCTGGCTGGCCGAGGGCCGCGCCCGCATGGAGGCGCTTGAGCAGAAGCTCAACCGGATGAAGACCCACGAAGGCCGCATGGAGCAGCATCTGGCGTCTCCCCAGGCGATGCGCGCGCTGGCCGCCGATTCCGGCGAGCTGGCGGCGATCGACGAGGAGCTCTCAAGCACACTGCTGCCCAGGATCCTGTACGCCGCTTTCCCCGTTCCCGCCGATCGTGCGCGGGGCTCCCCGTGCGACAATTCCTGCCAGGCCGCCCGCATTCTTCTCCGCTCACTCGCCAACTCCCTCGAAAGCCGTCATCGGGACCCATGGCTGAACCGGTTCCTGCCTTCCGATTCTTCTCCGCCAACTTTGCAATTCATGCGGGCCGCGAGAGTTCTCGCCGGCGCCATCGATGCCGATGCGCTGGCCGATTACGCCACCGGGCAAAAGCGGGCTCTCCAGTCGAGCCAGCTCTTTACCCGGATTGGCAACGCCGCGGGCCGGGACCGCGCCGATGTCGAGCGCATCTACGCCCTCCACCTGTCGTTTAACTATGCGCAATGCCATCGGGCGGCGCAGCTTCTGTTGCGCCGCGATCCGGAGTTTGCGTGGATTCAAATCTCGGCGGGCACCCAGGAAAGCGTTTGTTACGGTGGACCAGGAAGCGCGGCGGAGAACGCTCCCGCATTGCAGCGGGTGTTGCGTCTTGCGCAAGATCACCGTTACTCGCTCCTTGAACTGCGGGTCAGAACCATGCAATTGGGTGGGGCGGTCGAGTCCGGCGATAGCGAGGAAGCCTGGCAGGTCGACCTGGCCACCATCCGCCGGTTCTATGCCGGCGACTATCCGGCCCTCAGAATCTACAACCTCATCGGCATGTTGGCGCAGATCGAGGAGGCCACGCCAAGGGTCCATCTCGCGCTTCTTCTCGAGCAGGAGCAGAGCCAAATCCTCGAGCTGACGGAAAAACGCGAAATGATCCCCGCACAGCGCATGTACCTGGCCGCAGCCGCGATCCGCGCCGGCGCCGTCGCCCAGGCGCGGGAGCAGATGCGCATGGTCCAGGCAGAATTGGCCAGGGACGGCGGCGGGAAACCGATCCGCGGCGAGTTGGCCGAAAATGAGATCGCCATGGCCAGCTATTATATGGACCGCCCTGATCTGGCCAAGGCTGCGGAGGCGCTCGATGCGGCGCGCGTGCATTTGACCGGCGATGACGATTTTGTCCATCGCAGGAGCTACGCGGCGGCTCGCGGCCAGTTGGAGCTGGCGCTGGGACACGCCGAAGCTGCCCAATCCACGCTGCAGGAAGCGATTCTCGATGAGGAACGCCAGGCCGGCAAAGGCGGCCCGGAAAATGTCGTCTTTGCCTTGCGGGACCGTGATCTGTATGCCGCCCTGGCCGCCGTCTGGCTGGCGCAAGGGCGTTCCGGAGAAGAAGTACTGGCCCTTTGGGAGCGATACCGCCTCAGAATCCTGGGTGCGCCGGTTCCCGTCTGCCAGGGCAAATCCCTCGACTGCCTGGAACCCATGCTGATCGACGCCCTGAAACATCTGGGGCACGATCGGGTGCTGGGCCAGGTTGTGCTTTTGGATCGCGTGCTCGTCTACCGCGCTGGCGCGCAGGGGGTGGCCTGGAATTCCATCCCCGTCGGAAGGGACGACCTGTTGCAAGCAGCCGGGACTCTGGAGCGCGCCGCCAGTTCCCCGGCAACCTCGCCCGACTCGGTCGATCAGGCCGCGCGCCGGGTTGGAGAGATCCTGTTTCGCGGCCCAGCGGACCTGTCCGGAGCCGACGGACAGATCCTGCTGGAGGCCGATCCAATTCTGGGCAATCTGCCCTGGGCCGCCGTTCAGGCCTCTGGCGAACCCATCGGTCTCCGTTTCAATCTCGAAGAGGCTCCATCGCTGCTGCTCGGAACCGGGTCCGCGGAGGTGCGGCGCGCCGCCGGCAATCCCCTGATTGTGGGCGCTTCCATCTCCCAGGGAGACGCCCCCTCCTTGCCTGAGGTTCTGAGCGAGGCCGAGGCCGTCGCGCGGTTCGCTCCTGCGCCGGATCTGCTGCTCGCCAGCGACGCGACCGAAACCCATGTTGCGGCCGGCATCGGGACCGCGCCGTTCGTTCATTTCGCCGGCCACGCCACCCGCTATGCCGGCTCCACGCGGTTGCTGCTCACCCCCATCGGAATACCCCCCAACGGAGGCGACTACATCGACAGCGGCTTCCTGCGCAGGCATCCCCCTCGCGCCGCACGACTCGTTGTCTTTTCCGCCTGCTCCAGTGGAAAAAGGGAAGAAGGCTGGAATCACGATATGAGAGATATCGTGGACACGCTGGCCGCTCTTGGGGTGCCCGAGGTGGTTGCCACACGGTGGCAGATCGACTCCGCCTCCGCTATTCCCATGATGGCCGCCTTCTATGGCGGCCTCGCCCGCGGGTTCACGGTTCCCCAGTCTCTGACTCTGGCGCGGCAATCCCTCATCCGCGACCCTCGATACCGGCACCCCTACTACTGGGCGGCCTATTACGCCTCGGGTATGGGATCCACCGATCTGCGCGAGGTGTTTCATGCCAGCAACAGGTAGTTCCGCCGCTTCGGCTTCGCAACTCGACCTAGTCTTCGATGGCACCTGGGTCTACGTCCCCAGCCTCGACGCCAATGGAAACATCGCCGGCGTGGATGTCTATTCGCCCGACTGCGGTCATCCCCACGGCGCGATCTTTGTCAATCAGTTGGGTCCGTTCACGGTGGCGAACTGGCCGCAACCATCGGCTTTATACATGCTCGATGAACACGGCCACACCCTCAATATCCAGCGCGGCGCGGCCTCGCAGACGGGTATACCGGTGAGCGGCATCAATACGGCCATCAATCACTGCGTCACCGCGGCGCGTCCTATGGGCGGCAACTGGGACCTGATGATCTCCATCAAGGCCGGACCCAATGCCTGGGTTTCGAGCGATACGGTGGTTCCTCAGACCACCGACTCTTTCGGCAACATCGTCCCCTGCTTCAGCGGCAAGGACATCCCTACCGGCAAAGTCTCGGCGCTGCAGACGCTTAGCTTTCTGGGCGTCACCGGGGTAGCATTCTGCGGCGCGCCCTCCACTCTCCAGGCGCTCCTTCCCGCTCCCTGGAGCGGGAGCGGGTCTCTGATCATCGTCGGGGAATTGCCCTATATTCCCACCATCCAGCACACCCGCGGTGCGTATATCGCGATGTCCAAACTGGCGGGCCTGGATTTGATCATGAATTATCCGCTGCCCCGTGTCCCCGCCGCCGCGGCCGCGGCTGCTTCCAATCCCATACACCCCATGGTTCACACCGGGCAGAACTGCAGTAACGCGCTCATCGTGCTGCCCTAGCAGCTTGCCGAAAAATGCGAGTGAGGTGCTGCCCTGAAAGGGCACGGATTTGTCCGCGCCGCTGAATCGGGCGGCATCCGCCCGGCCCTACGGCAACTCCCGAGTTGCTGTGGCCGCTCGGATTCCGTGCAAGGTCGCCGCTCCCTGGGGTCGCGTCGATTCGAGTGCAGCGGCTTCGGGATACAGCGACTCAGGAATTGCGATCGCGGCCGCGGGAAGCTTTTTTCCGCTATCGCGAAAGTTCGACGCCTTCAGCAAGCTCCTCAATCCGATCACGCAAACTGGTCCAGGCTCATTCCGAGTTCGTAGGTCTCGCCGTGCGCCATCAGATCCTCCCACGTCACTTCGCGTCCGGTGAGTCCCGCCATGCGCCCCAGCATGCAACTCATCGCGGTCTCCACGCCTGCGGCGATCTGGTTGTGCGCGGGGCCGGTCGCGATGCTGTCGATGAACGTCCGTTCCTTGTCGCGGTCGGCGAATTTCAGATTGTCGAGGAAAGCGCCGTTGGCGGCGAATTGACCCGAGCCCGGCGCGGTCTGCGTCGAATCCTCCCACGCCCATGCCTGCGTGCCTTTCATCTCCACCGGACCCGCGTAGGGCGCCGACGCCGTGCCGTCGGCGCCGAACAGCCGCAGCCCCGCGTCGAAGACGCCGTAATCGCCGAACTGGGTCGACGAGAACGACAGATGCACGTCCTGCGGATAGGTGAAATCGACCTGGTAGTTGTCCCAGCAATCGCCGAAATGGAGCAGGATGTTGCGGCCGCCCGTGGCGCGGGCTTTCACCGGCCTCGAGCCGAGCATCCAGTTGCACAGGTCGATGATGTGGATGTTCTGCTCCACAAGGATGTCGCCCGAAAGCGCCCGGTCCCACAGCCAGTTGCGCAACCGGTACTCGTCGCGCGAAGGATCCTTCGAGCCGGGGTGCTCCTTCGAGGCAGGAGCGTAATAGTAGCCGGCGACGACGGCCATCTTTCCCAGCGCATGCCCCTTGATGCGATCGGCGATCGCGGCGATGGGCGGGGCGTTGCGGCACTGGAAACCGACATCGACGCTCTGGTTCTGCCTGACGCGCTTCGCGATCTCCAGCGCCTGCTGCGCCTGGCGAATATCGATGCCGACGGGCTTTTCCACGTAGACATGCTTGCCCGCCGCGACCGCCGCCTCAAGGTGCTGCACGTGAAAGAACGGCGGCGTCGAGATCTGGATCAGGTCCACGCCCGGCGAGTTCGCCAGTTCCTCGAAGGCATGCGGCCCGCGAAACATCGCCTTTGCATCGATGGGCGCGCGGCCCAGGCTGGCGTTGAGCTGGTCGAAATGTGCCTTTCCCGCTTCAAGCTGGTCGGCAAACAAGTCGGCCAGCGCCACCACTTGCGCGCTCGTGTTCTGCGAAAACGAGGTTGCCACCGCGGTGCCGCGGTTGCCGCAACCGAGCAGTCCGTGGCGTATCGCCGAATTGGCTTCATAGCCAAACGCCGCTTTTGCATCGAGCAACAGCAATCCCGTCGCCGCTCCCGTCCCCGTCTGCAAGAATTCCCTCCGGTTCATAGACCCTCATCCATTGATCGAACGCGCCAACCTGCCAACTCGCTGACCTGCTAACTCACCAGCTCGCCGAGTTACCAGCTCCGCTAACTCCGCTCGCTCCGCTAACTCATCACTTCGCGCAAGATGACTTCCAGATACGCCTTCTCGTTTCTCACATCCTCGATCTGTTGCGGCCCCGAAGTCTCGCGCTCGATGGTGATGGCGCCGGCG
Source organism: Acidobacteriaceae bacterium (assembly GCA_030039035.1). Taxonomy (GTDB): domain Bacteria; phylum Acidobacteriota; class Terriglobia; order Terriglobales; family Acidobacteriaceae; genus Telmatobacter. The sequence continues at coordinate 20,831 of JASHQQ010000055.1, forward strand.
TAGCCCAGCCGGTGGAGCTTGGCGAAGACTGTCCTGAAATCGACCAGCCCCTTGCCAATGAGCACCTCTTCGCCGAGCTTGTAAGGATCGGTCGGCCAGCGGCCGTCCTTGGCGTGTACGCTGCGCACGTGCGGTCCGATGATATCCGCCGCGTCCACCGGGTTCGCCTTGCCGTAGAGGATCAGGTTCGCCGTGTCCAGTCCCACGGCTAGGTTCGGCATCGCCACGTCCTGGATGGCGCGCGACATCGTCGTCGGCGTTTCCTGGCCGGTCTCCATCAGAAAGTACTGGCCGTTCGCCTGGCAGTGCTGCGCCACGGCGCGAATCGCCTCCACGGCGGGCTCGTATTGGGGATCGGCCGGATCTTCGGGAATGAATCCGCAGTGCGTCTGCACCTGGTTCACGCCGAGCAATTTCGCGAAGTCCGAGGCCTGCCGCAGCGCATCGGTCCGCGCCGCGCGCGTCTTCCCGGGCACCAGCCCGATCGTCGAGGGCCCCTGCCTGAAATCCCATACCAGCGGCGGCGGCCCGACTACCTCGACGGTCGTTGCAACAATCCCGTTCTTTGCCAGCAGATCCTTGAACTGGCTCGCGAGCTGTGGCGTCAGTCCTCCGCCAAGATAGCCGTCAAGGGACAGAAAGCAGTTCGAAAGGCCCAGCTCGCGCACGCGGCCGATGATCTTCTCCGGATCGCCGAACGGATTGATGATGAGTCCCAGCGCCATGGGCTTGATTGCCGGAGTCTCTTCCCCGGCGCCATCGGCGAGCGCCGGCACCGATCCGGCAACGGTCGCCGCCCCCGCCAGACCGAGAAACCGTCTTCTGTCCATTGCACCCTCTCCGGTTTCCTGTCGAATTCGAACCTTCCTTTTTAGCACAGTGAGGTACGTGAGAGTCTCCCGCGTCAATTGGCTCATCGAAGGGTTGCCCCACCCTTTTCGCCCGGTTTTGGCGAAACGGCGGGATTGGGCCGGGCACCTTCCGACTCTACCGGGCACGGCTCTGACAACCGGGATTCAACCCCCGCGGTCCAAGGAGGTCCTCGGGCACAGGTATTGGTGAAACATCGATCATTGCGCGCGGCCCTGGGGAGCTGCATCCATCCGCTGCACCTGGGTTCCGGAAGGGATCTTGATGGCAAATTCGTCCGGAGGCAGTTTCTGGTTTTCCACCACGCTCGAAACGGTCAGGACGATCTGAATCTGGTCGATGGGCCGCTTGATCGTCACCTTCGAGGGGTACTTGTTTCCCGCGAAGTCTCCGTACGTCGAGTAGTAAACCTGCGTCTCGACGTTGCCCTCGCTGTCGTATACGTACTGCTGGTAGGGAAGAAGGTCGTCGCGGTGGAACCACACCACGCGCAGGGGCGTGTCCTGCTGGCTGCCGGGCTCCGGTCGATGGATGCTGAGAATGTATTCCGGCACCGAATAGAGATGCTTCTTCTCGGCATCCTCCACCACCTCGACATCTGCCGTAACGCTGTAGCGGTCACTGGTTTGCAGCCCGCGCACCGCCAGCGCGTCGAGAAAGAATCCGGGCCGCAGATTCTCCAGTTGATTGGGTGACCGGGTCGAGACCGCATTCGATCCCTCGATGGCCTTGTTCTTCGACGGGATATACATGGTGAACCGGCTGCCGTCGCTCACCATGTCGAACATTTGCGTTCGAATGATCGGCACCATGCCGTAAACGCGCAGCATCTCCGGCTTGCGCATCACGATCACGCCCGGAACGCTGGTGTAGTCCTTGGCGATACCCTCCTGGCTATGAAGCACGCTGGCCTGAATCTCCACCTTGGCGGTCAGGCTGTCGAGGGCGCTCCAGCGCTGGTCGAGCCGGTTGACCAGTTCTTCGGGCGAGACCGTCTGCACGGTCACAGGACCTTTGGGGACAGGCAGCTTGCGCGTGGTGGAGAGGAGGAAGCAGCCCGAAAGCATCGGTGCCAGAGCCGTCGCCGCGATCACGGCCCAACACGAGCCTGGCTTCACTGTCCACCTGCCCTCTTGATGGCGCGCCGGTATCCTGAAACGTTGCGGTTGTGCTCCTCCAGGCTGTTCGAAAACAGCGATTTGCCCTGTGCATCGGCCCCGGCGGCAACAAAATACAGGTAATCTGTCTTCGCCGGGTCCATCGCCGCCTTCAGCGCCTTCACGCCCGGATTGGCGACCGGGCCAGGCGGCAGCCCGGCGTGCAGATAGGTGTTGTACGGCGTGTCCAGCTTCAGGTCGCTTTCGTAAATCGCGCCTCTCCACCGGCCGTCGAGCTCCAGCCCGTAGATCACCGATGGATCCGTCGCGAGTGGCATGTTCTTCGCCAGCCGGTTCTCGAAGACGCTGGCCACCAGCGGCCGTTCGCTGTCGACTGCCGTTTCCCGCTCGACCAGCGAGGCCAGCGTGACCACCGAATGCACATCCTGCGTCAATCCCAGCGTTGCAGCCTCCGTCCTGAACTGCTTCACCATAGCGGTCAGAATCAGAATCGGTGTGGCCCTTCTCGCAAAACGGTAGGTGTCGGGAAAAAGATAGCCTTCGAGGCTCCTCGCCGCAGGGTCTATATCCTGAATCAGGTTGGCGTTTTGCGCCTGGGCAGCCACGAAATCCTGCCCGGCGGCCAATCCGGCCTGCTGCAGCCGCTGGGCGATGTCGAAAACGCTCGACCCCTCGGGAATCGTCACTTCGATGGTGTAAACATCGCCCCGGTGCAGCCGTGCATAGATCGCGGTCACCGGGGCCGGGTGGTCGAACCGGTACTCGCCGGCTTTCAGCGAGCCCCGCATCCATTCGCTGACCAGGTCGAAAGCATACCGGTTGCGCACAATGCCCGCCGACTCGAGCTGCCGGGCGATTCCCGCCGTCGACGATCCGGGCGTGATCTCGACAAACGTCTCTTTCGACGGGCCGAACGGAGTCAGGATGAGCCACGCCGCTCCGCCGCCCACCAGGGCAGCAAGAAGCAGGAACACGAGAAACTTGCCGGCAAACCCGCCTTTTTTCCGCTTGTCCGTCCGTTTGCGGCGCACCATGCCCGATGTCCACCCTTCTCGTAGATCAGACGCGGCAATTCCGCCTGCGGATTCCCCTGCCTCCGATTGTAATTGGGCCTATGCAATTCGCGGCTGCCGCCGGCGATGCGCCCCGATTCGGCCAAGGCGATAAGCTGGGAGCCGTGAGCCGCTCGCACAAAGTCAGCCGCTATCTCGGCCTCGATGTCGGCACACGCCGCATCGGCGTAGCCGTGTCGGACGAGCTGGGCTTGATCGCGCAGCCGGTGATGACGCTGGTGCGGAAACGCAACTTGCGCGACGACCTGCGCTCGCTGGCGCGGCTGGCCCGGCGGTTCGGAGTGGAGGCGATCGTCGTCGGCAACCCGCTGCGCCTTTCCGGCGAAGAAAGCCCGCAGACAAAGAAGGTGCAGGCCCTTGCAGCGGAATTGGGGGAGCTGACCGGGCTCCCGGTTCACCTTTGGGACGAGCGCCTGACCACGCGCGAAGCGCATGCGATTCTCTACCAAACGGGCCATCCCAGGCAAAATCATCGCCGTGTGGTGGACCAGGTAGCGGCGGCGATGATTTTGCAGGAGTTTCTGCAAGTGAGGGAATAGGGAATAGGGAACAGGGATCAGGAATTGGCTCTTCGGAACGGAGCTCGAATCCTATCGGACTGACGAGCTTGAGCTTGCAGCGCAGAATTCAGAAGAGAGCGCAGCATGGCCAATTTGCATGCCTCCGGCTCTTGACCGAGCCGAAGCTTCCTGATCCCTAATCCCTGTTCCCTATTCCCTGTCGTTCCGCCGCGTATAATGGAAGTTCTGGTTGAATGACCTTTCGCCGAGCGCGCCGCCCCGCTTGCTCGCCGTTGGAAACCGATGCCCGAACACATCAAGAAGCAACTGCTCAAGGAGATCAAGGCCCTTGAGCATGAACTGGCCCATGAGCTTCCCGCCGAAATCAAGAAGGCGGCCGCCATGGGTGACCTGTCGGAAAACGCCGAGTACCACATGGCCAGGCAGCGGCAGGATTTTGTAAATGCGCGGCTGGGCCAGCTCAAGCGGCGCATGGCCGAGCTCTCGCTGGTGAACCTTTCGAACATCCCCAGGGACAAGGCCGGCTTCGGTTCAACGGTGGTGGTCTACGATGCCACCAAGGACGAGGAGATCGTTTACCGGCTCGTGACCAGCGAGGAGTCCGATGTGGCCAAAGGGCTGATCTCGACCACGTCGCCGATCGGCCGCGGCATTGTGGGCAAGCGCGTTGGCGACGTAGCCACCATCGTGACGCCGAACGGCAAGCGCGAGCTCGAGATTCTCAAGCTGACCACCATTCACGACGAGGCCGGCGACGAAGACGAAGACAGCGAAGCCTCCGCCACCGGCACCGAATCATAACAAGGACGACGGGCAATGACCTGGACCAGCGCATTTGGCCGCGCCTGCGGTTGGCTGCTCGACCGCATCGTGTACGGGCTGGCGCTCACCCGCATTTCGCCCAACATCCTCACCTTTCTCGGGCTTGTGATCAACATCGCCGCCGCGTTCCTGTTCGGGCACGCCAATGCCGCCAACGCCGGCCGCATGTTTCTCTACGCCGGACTGGTCATCATCGGCGCCGGGATCTTCGACATGGTGGATGGCCGGGTGGCGCGCCGCACCAACCAGGTCACCGTCTTCGGCTCGTTTTTCGACTCGGTGATCGACCGCTACTCCGACGTGGTGCTTTTTTTCGGCCTGCTGGTCTACTACGGCCGCATCAACCGCTTCCGCTATGTTGTGCTGGTCGCGTTCGTGATGGTGACGTCGCTGATGGTGAGCTACACGCGCGCCCGCGCCGAGGCGCTCATCGGCCAGTGCAAGGTGGGCTTTATGGAGCGGCCGGAGCGCATCGTGCTCATCATTCTGGGCGCGCTCTTCAACCACTGGGGCGTCATGGCTCCGGTGCTCTGTGTGCTGGCCTTGTTGTCGACCATCACCGTGATCCACCGCATCACGTACACCTACCACAACACCAAGCGCCTTGCGCCGCTGAGCCAGTGATTCCGTTTGCATTCCCAATCGACCAAGGGATTTGCGCCGTCAAGTCGGTGTCGAGCCGCGTATTCCCGTCACGCCTGAAAACTGCGATAAAGTGATACCGTATTGCCAGATACCGCCGAAAGGAGGTGCAGCTTGGCACACCCGTTTCTCAAGTCGATCAAGCCGGTCAACCTGCTCTCCTTCGGGCCCAATACGGAAGAGATCGAGTTGCGGCCGCTGAATATTCTCATTGGGCCGAACGGTGGGGGGAAATCCAACTTTATCGAGCTTATCCGCCTCCTAAGCTACCTTCCGGACAAATCTCCATGGGAAGCAGTCATAGGGACGGGAGGTATTGGCGAGTGGGTCTGGCAGGGGAGCAGGGACAAGGTCCAGGACTCTTCAGT
>JASHQQ010000339.1 GCA_030039035.1 Acidobacteriaceae bacterium
GGATTCGATGTCTCTCCCGGCGGCAAAGAGGCGTGGGTGGGCAATGCCGGCGATGGCACGATCTCGGTGATCGACGTGGATGCGAAGAAAGTTGTCGCCACGCTCGACGCCAACGTGCGCGGCGTGAACCGCGTGAAGTTTACGCCTGACGGCAAGCTGGTTCTGGTCTCGGCGGGATCCGCGCTCGTCGTCTTCGAGGCCGCCTCGCGCAAAGAAGTGAAGCGCATGACCGGAGTCCACGCCTCAGGAGGCATCCAGATGCAGCCCGACGGCGCGCGCGCTTATGCCGCCTGCGGGCGCGAGGGCGACGTCGCCGTCATCGATCTCAAGACGCTCGAAGTTGTCGGCCACATCGATGCCGGCGGTGGGCCCGATGGGCTGGCGTGGGCTGTGAGGGAGTAATTCACGATTTCAGCCCTCGGTTTTCTCTGACGAGTCTTCATCGAGAAGCTTATGCAGAAGCTCCGGCGCAAAATGGAAATTCGTCCGTTGCAGAGCAGTCAAAGACTCGAAAAAGTCCAGCAAGCCCGCCTGCGCCGCGTTGCGCAGGACGCCGAGTGTCCCGATGACCGGAATACGCCGATGCATTGCGGCCTTTCGAGCGCGTAAATCGTCGGCTATTAGTCGATCAGCTTTCAGTTCTTCGGCCAGTGCGATCGCTTCTCGCTCACCCGGATCCATTAACGCGAGCTTCGCGTCGTATTCACCGGCGAATGATCGCTGCTCGATCCAAGCAGGAGCATTCGCTATCCACTCTCGTACCTTGGCTGGAGAATCGGGATCGACTAATTCGTTCCACACCGCTGTCGGAACTATGATCTTTCCATAGATGCGAGGCAGAATCTCAATATGGCCGATGAGGATGAGATAGTTAATCGGAGAGGTGTCGGCGACGACGATCATGCTGCATGCGTATGCCCCGCACTTCGCCTTTCTTCAATCTCTTTTGAAGATTGAATATCCTGTTCAAGGTCGGCTAAAGAATAGTTTAGATAAATTCCGTGCTCCTTTAAGAATTCATGTACCTTGATCCGAGTAGAAAAGCCCAGCAGCCTGCGCACATCCCCATCCGAAAGCAGCCGCGAACGGTATCCCTCGATCGCCAGTGCTTCGATGATCGCGCGAGGCAAATCGCTGTATCGCTCTTGAAGCACCCGCGCGGCTTCGTCCGGAATTTCGATTGCCAGATTCACCTTAGTTTCATCTTACTCCGACTCGCCTATCTTCGGGCGAACACCTTCCCCCAATTGACAATCACCCGCGCCTGGAACTGCGCCTCGGGGCTGGTGTTCAGGTTGAGTTGCTGCGTGGAGATCTCCACCTGTCCGTTGCGAAAGGGAATGACAATGCCTTCCTCGGTGTCCGCCGTTTCCTGGCCGGCTGAAAGCTCCTGCTGCGCGCCCAGGAAGAACGCGGTGCCGCGCTTGTCGAGGGTCCGGTAGTAATCAAAAGAGGTGAGGTAGTCGGATCGCGGATTGCCCGACGACACGCCCACCGCGCCTGTCAGCGTGAGGTTGAGAATGGCCAGATTCCTGCCCCGCGTGTATTGAGGCGCGGCCGTGGCGCCGGCGCGCCCGCCATCGTCGCCGCGAATGAAGACGGTGCCGCGCGGCGCCAGCGTCAACACGAATCCGCCTTTGCTGTACGCCTGCTGGCGGATGACAAAATCGAGTCGGTTGCCGAAGTGCGTGGCGCGACGATTGCCCGGCGATTCGGAATCGAGCAGGTTCACCAGCACATTGAAATCCGTTGGCGTGGGCAGCGGCGCGAAGGAAACAGCGAGCGGCAGGTACTGGCCGTCCTGGTCGAGAAACCCGAGCTCGGTTTCGATGCATCTGGCGCAGATCGGTGGCGGGCTGAAGACGTAGGTGGTGCCGAAGTCGGAGACCGAGGCGTTGAGCGGCTGCGGCGGCGAGGATTGCTGCGGCCATGCGCATCGCGCGCACACGAGGCAATAAAGAGCTGCGGCAAACCCGATCGTCCAACGAATCATGTCGGTTCGAGCTTAACGGGAGACGGGAAGAATTGGATAAAAATTCCGCGAAAGCATGCCGTCAAACGATCCATCCTCCGCCCACTACCGCATCGCCATCGTAGAAGACAGCCGATTGTCCTGGCGTGACCGCGCGCTGCGGTGCGTCAAAGGTCGCTAGGACTTCGTCTGCGCCTGCAGGCTCGAGCGTGGCCCACGCCGGCTCGTGGCGATGGCGAATCTTGGCCTGCACGCGCATCGGCGCGGTCAGTTCGGGAATGCTGATCCAGTTGAGACGGTTCGCGCGCAGGGTTCGCGAGGCGAGCTCCGCGTCCGCGCCCACGGTCACGCGCCGGCTTGCCGGATCGATGTTGAGCACGTAAAGCGGCGAGGGCGAAGCAACGCCCAGCCCCTTGCGCTGGCCGACGGTAAAGTTGAAGATGCCTTCGTGGCGGCCGATAGCTTCGCCGTTCGAAGCAACAAGCTCGCCGGCCGTTTCCGGAAACGGCTCGCCCTGCTCTTCGAGATAGGCTGTGAGGAACTGCTTGTAATCGCCGCCGGGAATGAAGCAGATCTCCTGCGAGTCGGGCTTCTCGGCCAGCGCGAGGCCATGTCGCCGCGCCACCTCGCGCACCTCGGGCTTGGTAAGCTGCCCGAGGGGAAACAGCGTGCGCGACAACTGCTCCTGTGTGAGACCGAAGAGAAAATAGGTCTGGTCCTTGGCGCGATCGACGGGCCGCTTCAAGATCCAGCGGCCGCGAGCCGGATCGAATTCGTTGATCGCGTAATGGCCCGTGGCGATGCGCCCTGCGCCGATCGAGCGCGCGGTCTTCAGCAGCTCGTCGAACTTGAGATGGTTGTTGCAGAGAGAGCAGGGAATCGGCGTGCGTCCGTGCAGATACTCGTCGACGAACGGCCGCACCACGTCCCGCTCGAAGCGCTCCTCCTGATTGACAACGTAATACGGGATGCCGAGATGCTCGGCCACGCGCCGCGCATCGTAGACATCGTCGAGCGAACAACAGCGGCCGGCCTTTGGCGCTTCGGGAATGCCATGCTTTCCAGCCAGCCGCGTCTGATCCCACAACTGCAGCGTGAGGCCGACCACTGCATTTTGCGAATCGGCGGAGCCATCGCCCTCGCGAGCGAGGATCGCCGCTACCGTCGAGGAGTCAACCCCTCCGGACATGGCGACGGCGATGGTGTCGGCATTTGACAT
>JASHQQ010000056.1 GCA_030039035.1 Acidobacteriaceae bacterium
CACGAAGCAGCAACGGCTTCGTCCGGTATCGATGCCGGAGCAGCTCAGCTTTCGGGCCACTGAGCCAATGAGCACTTGAATCTGCACCACATGGGCGCCCCATCCTTGCGGCGTTTTTGTTGTTGCCGCGAAGGCAGGGTGAACGAATTCACGTTGTCATGGGACTGAGCTGCTTTCGCGCCCGGCGGCCGGAGCGCCATCGCCTTGCGGAGTGCGCTGCTTCGCGTCAGCCTTTACGGCCGGCGGCTGGTTCGGAGGCGCGGGTGTTTTCAGGTACTTATCCCACCAGGCCAGCCATCGCTCGTACCGGTCGCGAATGTAACTCGGCCGCGTGAAGCCGTGAAACTGGCCGGGATAAACGACTAACTCGGCGGGCACGCCGAGCGAGCGCAGCGCCTGATACATCTGCTCGCCGCCGAGCAGCGGAACATTCATGTCCGACGTGCCGCCCATGAACATCATCGGCGTGTGCATGCGCTTGTCGGCCTGCAGGAAGGGATAACTCATTTTGAGATAGAGTTGATAGTCCTTCCATGGCGGGCCCAGCTCGTTGTCGTATTGCAGGATGTACTGGTCGACTCCATAGAACGAGAGCGGCGTCGCCGTGCCCGCGCCGCTGATCCCGCATTTGAAACGGCTGCTGCTGGCGATGGTGTAATCGGTCAGGATTCCGCCATAACTCCAGCCTGTAACGCACAGCCGGTTGGGATCGGCCACGCCCAGCGCGACGGCCTTGTCGACGCCGGCGAGCAGGTCGATCACTTCCTTGTCGCCCCAGTCGCCGGCGATGGCCTTGGCGTAATCCTGCCCGCGGCCCGAGCTGCCGCGATAATTTACGTTCAGCTCCGCGTAGCCTTTGGCCGCCAGCCACTGGCGCAAGAAGTCGAAAGCGTGCTCGTCCTGGCCATTGGGTCCTCCGTGAATGAAAAGGATGGTCGGCACGGGCGAGCCTTCCCTGAAATCCGCCGGCGGCGTGAGCAGGCCGTGCACATCCGTACCGTCTTTGGTCGTGAATCCGATGTCATCGGTCGATACAAGGCTCAGCTCGGCCAGGAGCGCATCGTTGTGCGTCGTCAGCTTGCGCAGGGTTCCGTTTTCGAAGGCGTAGATCTCGGGGATTGCCGTGTCGTTGGTGTAGATGACCGCGGTATGGCCGGCGGCCTCGTCCCATCCCATGAACGTTCCCTGCTGCGCAAACTCGCGCTTGACGCCGTCGCCGGATAACTCGACCTCGGCCGGATACTGGTTGCGGTCGTCGGCGACGAGATAACCCAGACGGCCGTCCGGAAAGTAGATCGGCTCATGAACGCTGCGATCGAACCTGGCAGCGGGATAACTCACCTTCCCGTCGAGAGTAACGACCGCGGGTTTGGATTGCGAGTATTCGAGAAGCTTCAGCTCGGCGCCTTGCGTGTAGGCGATCGATTTCGAATCGGGCGACCAGGCCAGCCGTCCGCCGTCGGGGCCCGTCCAGGTGGTGAGTTGACGTGCCTCGGAGCCCGGCCTGGGCGCGACGACAAAGACGTCGGTATTGTTGCTGCGGTCGGGATCCTTGTCGTGGTTGCTGACGAAGGCAATCCACTGTCCGTCCGGCGACCAGGCAGCGTTCTCTTCATTCACATCCTTCGCGACCGTAAGCTTTTCGGCTTTTTTCGTTGCCAGATCGTAAACGTAGAGCGAGCTCCACTCGTTGTCGCGAATATAGCCCTGTACGTCCTGCTTGAAGTGGTAGCGATCGATGACGATCGGCTTGGGCGGCGCCGGCGGCTTGCCCTCTTCGGGTTCGTCGGGCTCGTTCTTCGGGCGTAAAGTCAGCAGCAGTTTCTTCGCGTCCGGCGACCAGAGATAGCCCTGGATATTCTGGTCGGTGACGGCGGTGAGTTGCTCGGGCTCGCCGCCGCGCCGGTCCATCACCCACACCTGGTTTCCTTTCGCAGGCCCCGGCCGCGACGAGAGAAAGCTGATGAACTTTCCGTCGGGACTGAACTTCGGCGCCGAAGCGCCTTCCTTGCCGTAGGTGAGCTGAATCCGCGCCGATCCGTCCCAATTCACCATCCAGAGATGGGTCTGGCCCTTGTCTTCCTTGGCGTCGGTCTGGCTGACGGTGTAGAGCACCCACTGACCGTCGGGGGAAACCGACGGCGAGCCGACGCGCTCGATGCGGGCCAGGTCGTCGAGGGTAATGGCGCGTTTCTTCGGCGCGTCGGCTGATCGCGCAGATTGCAGCGCAACCAGGGCGAATCCAAGAAAGAGCAGCGTTTTCGAAGGGAGGCGGAACATGGGCAGAAGGGTACCACCTGGAGCCCAATTGGCAAACAGGAGACCGTAGGCCGCTCATGACCATGGTAAAATGACCATGATCAACTGAGGCGATGGGAGATGGTTATGCGCACCGTGCCTGCCGGCGTATTCAAGGCCAAATGTCTGGCCATCCTGGACGAAGTGAACGAGACCGGAGAACCGGTGCTGGTCACCAAGCGCGGCAAGCCGGTGGCCCGGGTCACTTCTGCCTCAGAGGTGGCGCCGCGCGAGATCGATGTCGATTCAATCTTTGGCGCGCTGCGCGGAACGGCGGTGATCAAAGGAGATATGATCTCCTCTGAACACAGCGACGACGAGTGGAACCGGCTCTTCGATGAGAGGTGGAAGCGCGTCACGGGCGAGGAATCGCGGTGATCTTGCTCGACACTCACGTCGCGATCTGGCTGTTGCTCACGCCTGAGCGACTTTCGCTCCCGGCGGTTGAAGCGATCCGACGCGCCGAATTGTCGGCAACGCACCCGGCAGTCTCCGTCATCACGTTTTTCGAGATTGCGAATGCAATCCGTCGAGGCCGGCTCCAGATCATGGAGCCGGACCTCATCTTCATGAAACGACTTCAAAGTCGATTCCGCTCGTTTCCGGTCTCTGCGGCAATCGCGATTCGCGCGGCCGAATTGGGCGATCCATTTCCCGGCGATCCCATGGATCGAATGATTGCGGCCACGGCTGCAGCCGAAAACTGCACGCTTCTCACCGCCGATCGGCGGATCCTCACCGCGGGCGTCTGCAAGACACTCTGGTAAAGAGATTTACGCTTGATTTATGGTTCGGATCCTGGATGCTCGCGGCCTTACACCGGCTGCCGCGCGTACTCTTCCTCTTCTTCCACCCCATACCGGCGCAGCAGGCTGGGCAGGCTCTGCGAGAAGGCCGAGCGCGGCATGACCGTGTCGCAGCCGGCCTCGACGGCCTTCATCTTCAGGTCGCCCTGCAGATGCGACAGGAAACCCACGATCGAAGTCGCCTTCTTGAACCTGAGCTTGAACTTGGGAATGAGCGTCATGGGCCTGGCGTTCGCGTTGTTCAGGTCGAAGACGAGCAGCTTGGGCCGCTCGGAATCGGGAGCATCCACAATCCGCGCCACCGCATCCTTGTCGCCCTTGACGAACTCCACCTTCACGCCGAGCTTGCGCGCCGTCTCCTGGATTTTGGCGACGAAGAACAGGTCGTCGATAAAGCAGAAGATGCGCGTCGGGGCGTCCTCGCGCACGGCGGCAGGCGCCTGGTGCATGAAGGCGTCCTGATACGAGGCGCCATGGCCGTTGCTGGAGATCGGGATAGTCGACGGAGGTCCATCCGCAACGTTGCCGTTCACGGCGCGATAGCTGTGGTCCATGGGGCCGACAAACTCCCGCGGGCCCTTTTGCCGGTTCTTGCGCTTGCCTTGCGAAGAGGCATGAACGCTGTTGCCCGGCTGGCCTTGCGACGCCTGCCCCTTGGGGAAGAACTTCTTCTTCCGCCCCTGGTTATGATGGCTCTGGGGCGCCCGGTGCGGAGTCGCCTGGGCCTGCGGCTGGGGCGCCGGTTGCGGCGCCGCGGAATGGCCCTGTTGCGTCTGCAGCGAGGCTTGCTGGCTGGATTTGTTCTTGCGGCGGCGCCGGCGGCGGCGATGCCCGTGCGACTGCCCCTGGCCGGTGGCCGGAGCCGGCCCCAGTTCTGCCTGGGGCGGAGTCAAGTCTGTCGTCATGCTTGCACTTCCTGGTGCATTCCTGATTTGATGCAACCCTATGAGTCTGGGCGGTTCCCGCCCGGCACCGGTCTTCCCTGGCTGGTTGCGGCGCCGTCCCCGGGACCGATCTCTTTCCGGTTGCCGATCCCACCTGCGCATTCGATTCCGTCACCGACAAGGACCCTTGGCCCTCGACTTCAACGCACCGGGCCCAACGGATCTGGCCCATCATTGTCCAGTGAACGAAATGCGATTTCCAATGACCCAGTTCTCGTCCCGATGGTCATCAGGATCCGTACGGTGTGGCCGACGCCTTCCTTTGTAATGCCTCTCCAGCGGGAGTCACTCGCCTCAACAAGCCTGATATGGGATGAAATCTGTTGGCGAAGCTCCTCGCTCGGCGGCGAACTCGCACTCCCCGGTACCGGGTGGCCAGCGTCAGCCGCTCAACAGGCAAACTCGATAGTACGCCCAAGCAGGAAAGATGGCAAGTGACAATTGCGGGATTGTGCCTTTGACAAACCCTCACTTTCGTTGCAGGGGTTCTATACCACATTTCTCGTGAGTTTCGGGGTACTTTTCCACAATTCGCACAGATATTCGTGCAAAACGTGAATAGACCGGTATACACTGATCACGATGGCGAATAATCAGCGAATTTCGCCATCCGCGATGGCCTATGTCCTTTCCTGCTTCTGCGGTCGCGAATGAGTTCCTCAACCTCGCGAAAGCTGAGGGAGAGGACTTGACGCCCATGAAATTACAGAAGCTCATCTATTTTGCTCATGGATGGTATCTCGCCCTGACGGGCCGTCCGCTCATATCTGAACGGATTCAAGCATGGCAGTATGGGCCGGTAGTTCCGTTTTTGTACGACCACTTCCGCGAATATGGCGATTCTGCAATCGGGTTCCCGGCTACGGAATCCCGATGGACTGGAGCGCGCCCAGGGTTCTATGTGCCGCTCTTGCATAATTGCGGACCGCGCGAGGAGGCTCAGGAGGCGAAGCAAGTCATTAAGAAGGTCTGGGATTCGTACAAGGGTTACACAGCCTCTCGCCTGTCGAACGCTACCCATGCTCCCGGCACGCCATGGGAGAGAGTCTACAGGGATGGAAGCCGACATGCTGTAATCTCGGACGACATAATCAAGGAGTATTTTCTAGGGCTTGCCAATGC
>JASHQQ010000340.1 GCA_030039035.1 Acidobacteriaceae bacterium
GGACGACGGCGTTCTGCTGGCGCAGGTTTGCGCCCGGCAGGGAGATCTCGCATCGGCCGTCAAGTATCTCAAGGCCGCCTCGGCCGTTCACGACTACAACGTGAAGCAGGTTCTCTCCGCAAGCTGGACTCCGCAGTTGAACGGCTATCCGCCGTTCGAGGCCCTGCGCGCGCAGATTCGCAAGGAGCTGGACTGAAGCGGTAAAACGGTGGCGATGCCCCGCTTGCGGGAAGTGACGGGCGAGCGGTCAACTGTCACCGCGGATGCACGAAATACACCAGCCCAAGATAGTCGTCGGTAAGCAGAAAGCTGTCCGGGCCCATGCGCAGGATTCCGCAGGGGCGGCTATGCACGACCGGCCTGCCGTTGGCGAAGGTGAGGAATCCGGTGACGAAGTCGCGCGGCCTGCGTTCTGCGGGCGAGAAGCGCACGACGCGATAGCCGGTGCCGATCCCCGGATGGCTCGCGCCGTGCAGTGCCACGAGAAAGCTCCCGCCAAGAATCGGGTTATCCCCCGCGAAGTACTCGAAGCCGAGCGGAGAGCTATGCGCCGCGAAGGTCGTGTAGGACTGCGGGACGGCTTCGCACGAGGTCAACGGCGCTGGCGCGCGGCCCAGCGCGGCGTTCGGATCCGGCTCCGAAACGTGTCCGCCGCCGGCGGTCAGATTCGTGCCGGCTGTAGCCACGCCCGTTTGCTTGCCATAAACCGAATCGCGCGCAGACTCCGGCGGAACCGGAGCGATCGCGCCAGGATCGTCAAGCGAAGGCAGCAGCGTCGCATCGTGGACGGGTTTGCCGGCAGCGAAGTAGCATGCGGGCCAACCAAAGTTCCGCGGAGCCTCCGCAGCCGGATCCATCTCGAAAAATGTATCTTCGGGAAGCTTGTCGCCGAGGTGATCGTCGCCCATGTTGGTGGCAAAAAGCGCACCGCCATCGAGCGAAGCGACGGCATGCAAGTCGACGGCGTTGCGCAGGCCCTGCGCGAAGAGCGACGCATTCCTGCCGTCGGGGTCCATGGCGACGATGGCCGCGCGAAGCACCTCGCGCTCCTGGCAGTAGTTGCACGACGAACCGATGGAGACGAAGACCCGCGTGGCGCCGCGAACCTGCGCGATGGTTACCGTGCGCGTGAGGTGCCAGCCGCCGTATTTGTAGTTCAGCCCGTAGCCGGGAAAGCGGATCAGTATCTCGGGCGGCGAGGACGGCGCGTTGTCGCCGGCGTTGTATTTGTAGCGAACGAGCTTGTCGGTCAGCGGCACATAGATCCAGCTCTGGTGCGTCGCCGGGTCGGTCCAGAAGGCGACGTTGTTGGGATTACGAAGATGATCGAGATAGTGCGTGATGCGCGTGAACCGCCGTGCCTGCGCGTTCCATCCGTCGAGAATGAAGACCGAGCCGAGCCGGTTGTCGGAGATGTCGTGCATCCCGGTGACGAAGATGCGCCCGTCGGGCGACCGGGCAAGGAACCGGACCCGCCGCAGGCCGCTCGCCGCGATGTCGATGTCGAATGGCTCGGGCAGTGTGAGCGTAATCGATTTGCCTGGCGCATAGCTGAGGGTGTGCGCGGTCTGCGCCGTCGCGAGGGTCGCGGCCAGACAAAGAAGCAAGGATGCGGGCGCGAGCCGGCCGAACGATTTGTACATGGTATTGAGATAGACGGCTCATGCGACCTGAAAGTGGCGGACAGAGAGATGTCCTGCAAGCGACTCATCGTTGCTTTCGAACCGGATGCCGGCGTGCTCGGCGGGCAGAATGGAAGCTGCGCTTGCAATGAAACTGCGTGCGGCGACCGAACCCACGAGTACAGACGGATCGCCACGCGGCGCGAAAGATCCCGGACTATTGCCGGGGAGCTGTCCCGCTGTTTCCGGGCTTGGGACCAGCACCCGGCTGCTCGTCGCTTGCCGTCTGTTTGTCCGGAGCGACTCTCAACAGTAGCGGTGCGGAGGGGTGGCTTGTCGAAGAGTTCGACTCCACCACGGCGACAATATAAATCGGTTGATTGATCGGCTGCGCCCAATCCTCCGCACGCAACTTGAATGTCCGACTGGTCTGCGCTTCGGTGACCAGCACACCATTCAGGCCAACGTTCACCACCTGAACACCGGGCGGCAGGTTCTCAATCTCGCAGGGTACGCGGCCCGTGAATCCGTTGTGCCGTTCGATGTTCAAGGTGACGGTGACTTCTTTTCCCGGTTCGAGCGCAACTTCCTTTTCCGCCGCCGCGACCGACACGTCGGGCGCCGGCGTTATCGATGCCAGTTGCAGAGGCTCGTCCTTGTCGTTCTCGCGATTGGCCGTCCGCGTGAGTTCTCGGCCATCCACCGTGGCATGGCCGACAAACTGGATCGCCACCGGATGCGCATTCGCATCGGCGTCGGCGGCAGCGGTGAGAACCACCGTGGTGGAAACTTGTCCGGGCAGGATCTTCGCGCTGCTGGCTGACACGCCACGCGGCAATCCCTTGACCTCGATCTCAATCGGGCCATCGAAACCCCGAATCGAGTCCACGGCAACCCTGACAGCGGTCGTGCCTCCGCGAGGAATATTGGGATTTGCCGGCTCCGTGCTCAGGCGAAAGTCCGGCGTTTCCTCACGCATGCTGAGCCGGTAGGCAAAGTCCGTTCCCTCCATGCCGCGAACATCCTTGAGATGGACGAAGTAATCGCCATCCGCGGGCACAACGAAATCCAGCTTCGAATCCGCACCGTATCCCGGGCCGCCGTCATCGTTGCGCCAGGTGAGATGGAAGACAGGCAATCCGTTGGAGGGAAATTCCGCATCCGGCGGCAGGATCTGCGCCTTGTAGACCGGCGTATTTACGGCGTGAACATCGGGTGAAGTTCCGAGGTAGGTCATGCGCAGGCCGCCCATGCCCTTCAGAATGGTGTCGGCATCGGGCTGATCGGGAATGAAATCGATGCGATCGAGCTCGTCGCCGACCATCAGATAGTCGCCCTCGCTCAATCCCGAGGTCGACACCAGCCGGATGCCTCGCGTTCGGGAGTCGCGATCGGCGAGCGTGGTTGTCGTCTCGTTCAGGCAGCGCACCGTCGCGCGCGGAATCGCATTCCCTTTTGCATCCAGGATCTCGATCACCGAGTCGAGAGGAGAGCCAAGGCGCGCCGCGGCCACGTCGATGCTGAGGCTTTGGCCTTTCTTGGCCGCGAA
>JASHQQ010000341.1 GCA_030039035.1 Acidobacteriaceae bacterium
GCATTTTCGGTATCTGGCAGTTGTATGTACCGAGCCGGACAAGCAGCAGTGGATTCCGAGCCCGGGCATCAAGGACCAGTCTCTTGCTCCCGACGGGGTCGGCCGGGTAGGAATACTGTATATCAACATAGCCGAAGAGGAGCCGACGGTGAAGGTTTTGCTCAAGGCAGAGCGCTTCCGCTCCTCCAAAGAGATCGTCGAACTCTCCGACCGCTTCGTCGCCGAGCATACAGCCAACTGGGAGTTCCGCGAGGAGCTTTGAACCGCTGACGATTCATCACTAACAGTTTGACTCATCACCGGCGAACAGTTGGTGGTTCACTGTTTGCTCTTCGATGAATAACCAGACTGGTTCGCGTGGCTGGCGAAGAATCCACCATGAACAAGGCCTGGGACAACCCGATCGAGCACGCGATGCCCGCTTCGGCGCGCGTTCCGCCCGAAGTGCGCATCGGCGCGGTCGTGGTCAGGCCGGCGACGGTGCTGGCGCCGATGGCCGGGGTAACAGACACGGTCTTCCGCAGATTCATCCGGCATGCCAGCCTGTTCACGAAAGGACAGGGATCAGGGATCAGGGGTCAGGGAACAGGGATCAGGGGTCAGGGAACAGGGATCAGGGATCAGGGATCAGGGATCAGGGATCGGGAAGCGACGCAGGGAGTCATGGATAAGAGGGTGCCGGGGATGGCCCAAATTGAAGCAGCCATCACGAATGCCCAATCCGGTTGCGGCCTGCTGATGACCGAGTTCACCTCCGCCGACGGCCTGGCGCGCATGCGCGAGTCCAAGCGCCGCCGCTACCTGACCTTCTACGACGATGAGCACCCCATCGGCGCGCAGCTCTTCGGTTCCAGTGCGGAGACGCTGGGCGAAGCGGCGCGCATTGTCGAGGACTGGGGATTCGATACCGTCGACCTGAACCTTGGCTGCCCGGCAAAACGCGTGGTGGGTTGCAATGGCGGCTCGGGTCTGCTGCGCGACCTGCCGAAGATCGCCGAAATCTTCAGCGCCGTGCGCAGTGCGGTGGCGATTCCCTTCACCGTCAAGTTCCGCACCGGCTGGAACGACGCGCAGATTGTCTGCGTGGAGGTGGCGCGCATGGCCGAGGCCGAAGGCCTGAACGCCGTGGCCCTGCACGCCCGCACCCGCGAGCAGGGCTACAGCGGCCAGGCGCAATGGGGATGGATCGCGCAGGTCAAGGCGGCGGTGCGCATTCCGGTCATCGGCAACGGCGACATCCGCACACCCGAAGACGCCGCGGCGATGATCGCCGAAACCGGCTGCAACGCGGTGATGATCGGCCGCGCGGCTCCGGCCAATCCGTGGATCTTCCGGCAGATCGCCCAGTACACGGCAACCGGCGCCTACGATGAGCCCACGGTCGAGGATCGCTATCGCATGATCCGCACTTACTTCGCGATGCTGCTCGAGGAGGCCGAGTCCGGGGTCCCCGCGGACAGGTCTTCGTCCGTGGGGCGGGAAGCAAGCCAGAGCCGGCCGCGCGAAGCTCGTATCGGGGAGACCGCGGGAAAGATGAAGCAGTTCGCCGCGTGGTTCACGCACGGCGTTCCCGGCGGCGCAAAGCTGCGTGCGGCGATCTACCAGGCCAAAACCGGCGTGGAAGTGCTGGCGCGCGTGGACGAGTTTTTTTCTGCGCAAATCGATCGGTTGGCAAACGGCGACGATTGCAGTTTGCAGCCGGACGACCCGGGAGAGCAAATGTTTCCTGACGGCGCGCTGGTGTGCGATTGAGATCGCGTGCGCGGCCGGACCGCAATCCGGAGCGGTTATTTGCGCGTGAGTCCGGAGGGACGCGAACTTCCGGCCAGGGAAACAGGAATCCCGTCTTTTGCGAATTGCACCAGCCTTTGGGCAGTTTAAGAAATAGTGTGTACCTTGAATCCTTGCCCAAGGTCGCCGCTCCCTGCTGGTCGCGTCGACTCTGCGATCTCTCTTCGTCTACAGAATTTCTTAAACTGCCTTAGGCTGCGCGATGGGTGCGACTTGCCAACCGCTGCGCGATCGCATGGCGAAGCGGCGAAATCATCGCATCCCACGAATATCTGCTTTCAACCAGCGCCCGGGCATCGATGGCCATCGCACGGCGTTTCTCCGGATGAGCGAGCAACTCGCATATCCTCTCTGTCCATTCATCAGGGCTCCTGGCCACAAGCAGGAGCAGGTTGGGCGTGGCGTCCATTCCCTCGAATCCCATGATTGAAGTGATCGCAGGAATTCCGAGAGCCATATATTCCAGGATCTTGTTTTGCATGCCGGCTCCGAATCTTGCCGGGCACACTCCAATCGACGCACCCTTTGCCGCTTGGGGAATGCTTTCGACCGTGCGAAGACCCGGCCAGCCAGGACCAGGCCTTTCCGCAGGACGGAGATGGCCAGGTTGGTAACGATCGAGGCAACGAGAATTCCGGAGAATCCGAACCGCCGCGACAGGATCACACCCAGCAAAAGGAACGTCGGAACGCGCCACCCAGGATCCCACGAAATCCGGCTTCCTCGCCTCAGGACGGTGTCGCCGACCCCGTCATGACGGCCCGGATCCCTTTATCTTGCGAGCGCAAAGTGCGCTGCCCATCGAAGCCCTCGGCCCCGGAATGCTCCTTGCGGAGCAGTCGCCAGATGGTTGGCGACAGGCTTCGAATCTTCCTTCATGGCTCTTTCCGGCTGCGAAACCTGCGCTTATCACAATGAAGTATGCGGCTTGCCGAAGCGCATATCTTCCAGCAACAGACGCCGACAGCACGCGAAAGTTTGCCTCCTTCCGGGCGAAATCCGGCCATTTCACGTCCGTACGCGAAGCGGGATTGCCAAGGAACACAACGGGAAGAGAGAGGCTTTCGCGGAAACGACTCAACCATGCTGAGTCCGCGGGTGGGCCTGCGGGGACGACAACGGCGCGTTCGCAGCGGCTAGTGGAGAGAGTGCGGACCGCAACGGTTGGCCGGGAGTCTACTTCTCGACAAGCCGGGTGGCCGGGGCCGGGCGCACGACGCGAAGACGCGCCGCGATGCCGACAAGTTCGGGGAGAGATTCTGCTTTCATCTTCCGCATCATGCTGCCGCGGTGCGCCTTCACCGTGATCTCGCTGATGCCCAATTCGCCGCCAACCTGCTTGTTCGGCAGACCGGCAACCACCAGCGCCATCACCTCCCGCTCCCGGGCCGTGAGGCGGGCGTAGCGCGCCTTCAAGGCTCCAATCTCGGCGTCGCGGTCCAGAAGGGCCTTGCTGCGTTCTATGGCATTGCGGATGGCGTTCAGCAAAACGTCGTCACTGAACGGTTTTGTCAGGAACTCCACGGCGCCCGCCTTCATCGCCTGGACGGTCATGGGTACATCTCCGTAACCCGTAATGAAGATGATGGGCATTTCGCGCCGTTCCGCCGCAACACGTTTCTGCAACTCGAGACCATTGAGCCCGGGAAGAGAATAGTCGAGAACCAGGCAATTGGGTACGGTTGCGCGGGGACGGCTGAGGAATTCCTGCGCGGAAACGAATGTCTCCACGCCCAGACCCTCATGACCGAGCATAAGTTCGAGCGATTCACGAACGGAGATATCGTCATCGACGACGAAAACAACCGGCAGGGTCTGGGACACGGGGAAAGACCTCACTTCAAAGCCACGTGCACTCGCGGGATTCATTGTAAATCCCCGCATGAGCGTCAGGAAGCGCTCATTGTTCCGGAAGCGCCGAATTGAGCGCTTCGAGCAACGCAGTATCGCTGAATGGCTTGGTCAAACAGGCGACGGCGCCCTGCTCGATAAGGCGGGACTGTATCGTCGCGTCCCGGCGGGCGGTGATGAAAACGATGGGAATTTCGAGCTTGCGACGCTTCAGCTCCTGCTGGAGTTCCGGTCCGTGCATTCCCGGCATGACAACGTCGAGAATCAGGCAGCTTGTCCGCGAGATTCCATCCGACGCGAGGAACTCTTCGGCAGAAGCGAATGTCAGGGAAGCAAAACCGAACTCCCTGAGCAGATCCGGCAGCGATTCGCGGATCGATTCATCGTCGTCGACGATTGCCACGAGAGAATGTGGATTCATCATGGATTTCCCAGCCCGCCCTTCAAGACAACCTTGCCCAGTCTGGAGAATCTTGCATTCGCCCCAGCGTTGCTTGAGGAAGTCGATGTGCTCCTTCCGGAAGTGCCGCTCACACAATACCCGGGACTGCACATCAACAACGCGGATGAGTTTGTCTCCATGAGGTCCCTTCTTGGCGACCCACTATAAACCCATGATCCGCCGCATGGCCGGCGGCGTCTATTGTACTTAGGTATCGGTGGCCGGCTGCAGGACAGTCACGCGAATCATTGCCCTTCGGCAATCGACTGGCTGGATTCGCGAGGGATCGAGAAAGCAAACGTGGAGCCCGGGCCATCGTTTCGAACAGCCCACAAGCGCCCATGATGAGCCTCGACAATGGAGCGGCTCACCGACAGGCCGATGCCCATCCCTTCTTCTTTCGTGGTGAAAAAGGGCTCGAACAGCCGTTCACCGATGTCGGGAGCAAAGCCGACTCCTGAATCCCGAACAGAAACCGTGACGTGATTGCCGTCCGTCTCCGTCCGGATGAGAAGTTGTCTTGGCCGGTCGTCGACCTTGTCCATTGCATCTGCCCCGTTGTGGATGAAATTCACAATGACTTGCTGAAGCTGAACGCGGTCACCGTGAACGGTCGGCAAATGATCGCTGAATTCACGTTTCACAATCACGTTGTTTCTCTGCAACTCGCCGGACAGCAGCGTAATGACTTCGCGAGCCGCTTCATTGAGGTCGAGCGGCTCGACATCGATCTGCTTCTTGCTGAAAAGCGCCCGCAGCCGGGCCATCACCTCGGAAGCGCGATTGCCATCGCGAATGGTGCGGCGAGCCGTCTCGCGCGCCCCATCGATATTCGGGGGATCGCTGCCCAGCATGCGCAGGCAGGTGCTGGCATTTGTGACGATGCCCGACAGCGGCTGGTTGACCTCATGCGCGATCGAAGCAGTCAGTTGACCGATGGTCATGACTCGCGTCATTCTTGCCAGTTCCGCCTGGGTGTTGCGCAGTTCTTCCTGCGCCTGCTTCCAGTCGTGCATGTCCACCACCGTGCCGTGCCATCGAATGATGCGCCCTTCCCGATCCAGCAATGGCAGCGCGCTCGCCATACACCACCGGTATGCCCGGTCGGCGGCGCGGAACGTGCGGACCTCGACCCTGTACGGAGCGCCGCTTTGCACACAGGAATTCCAGAGTTCCGCCGTCGGCTCGACGTCATCGGGGTGCAGGAGTTTCATCCAGCCTTCCCCCATAGCCTGGCCGCGACTCATACCGGCGTACTCAAGCAGGCGGCCGTTGCAGTAATCGATGGCTCCGTCGGGCGAGGCGCTCCAGAGCATCTCCGGTATGGTTTCCGTGATCTGGAGCAGGTTCAATTCCCGCATGCGCAGCGCTTCTTCCGCCCGCTTCCGGTCGTCGATATCGGTATTCGTTCCATACCACCTGAGAATCCCGCCCGATTCGTCGCGCATCGGCTCGGCACGCAACAAGAACCACCGGTAATCGCCGTCGAAGCGCCGCAGACGCGCCTCAATCTCGCCCGATACTCCGGAGGCGACGATGGATCGCCAGTACTCCGAAATCCGGCCGAAGTCGTCAGGGTGAAATGCGTCAGTCCATTTCCAGCCCAGCGCCTGCCCGGGCGAGAGGCCCGTGTAATCCAGCCACCGCCGGTTGAAGAATTCGGCAGCGCCGTCGGGAAGAGCGGACCATGCAAGCACGGGCATCGTATTGATGATCAGGTTCAGGCTTCGCTCACTGGCACGTATCGCCAGTTCGGCGCGCTTCTTTTCGGAGATGTCCCGAATCAATCCGGTGAATATCTTTTGCCGATCGGCGATCATCTCCCCGAATGAGACCTCGGCCGGAAACTCCTCGCCGTTGGCCCGCCGCGCCGTCACCTCGGTTCCCTGCCAGTTCAGTTGTCTCACGCCGGTTTCCAGATACCGTCTGTAACCTGCATGATGAAGTTTTTGCATGCGGTCCGGCATCAGCACCGTGAGAGGCTTGCCGATCAGTTCGTCAGGGTCGTATCCGAATATCCGCCTGGTTGCGGGATTGGCCAGAATGATTGCGCCGCTTTCGTCGATGCTGACCACCGCGTCGCTGGCGGTTTCAACCACAACCCGGTATCTTGCTTCGCTCCGCTTCAGTTCGTCCTCGGCCCGCTTGCGATCGTCGATGTCGGTGGAGGTTCCGTACCAGCGCACAATCTTGCCAGTTTCATCGCGGAGCGGAGCCACGCGGATCAGAAACCACCGATAGACTCCGTCGTGGCGGCGAAGACGCGACTCAATCTCGCCGGGCTCCCCCGAAATCAGGAGCTCCTGCCATTTCTTCAACAGCGCGGGCAGGTCGTCCCGATGGAAGCTGGCCTGCCAGCCCCAGCCGTGCGCCTCTTCGGGAGACAGGCCCGTATAATCGTGCCAACCCTTGCTCAGGAATTCGTTCGGACCCTCGGGCAGATTGCACCAGGAAAGAGACGGGATGGCATCGATCACCTGGCGGGACCTTGTTTCCGATGTCTTGAGCAGATTTTCACTCTCCAGAAGGTGGCCTTCAACGATCTTGCGTTCGGCGATTTCCTTTTTCAATTCTTCGTTCGCAGCGGAAAGGGTTGCAGTTCGTTCGGCAACCCGCCGTTCGAGCTCATCGGCGATCCGCTTCTGCCCGCTCAGGAGGCGCGCCTGCTGCAACGCGACAGTTACCTGATTGGCGGCCACACCGAGAAGCAATCGCCCGGACTGCGTGGGGAAATCAGCGCGTCCGGATCCCGCCACGACGATTCCGATTTCACCCTCGAGGCCCAATCTCATCGGCGAGAGGGAGGTCTCACGCGCGCCGGGCCGGGTGCGCATCGCTGCCGGCCACTTCGAGGGGTTATCTCCGAATCGCTCATTGAGGGTCTGGCGGATCTTGTCCGCATTCCTTGCGGTTGTGGAATGCGGCGCGGTCCTCAGTACTTCGATGGGCTCCCCATTGGCTTCGATCCTCACACGCGTGTAGAGGAAGTCCGGATTCAGCGTGGCCATGAGAGCATCGAGGAAGGTCGTCACGATCGTGCGCGGATCCTGTCCGCTCCAGACCGCGGGGAGCGCGAGCACGCTGACCAGATCGCTCATGCAGCGCTGAAGGTATTTCAACTCCCCTGCAGAATCGCCGAATGCCATCTCAGGACTCCTGGATGGGCAGGCTACCCCGGCCGGACCGCCGCGCGCGATATTCTTTCAGAAACTCCCCGGGCGGCATGAAAAACGGATTCTGCTGGAGGATGCCGCCAAGAATGACCAGTGGATGCGTGCGAAGGATATCGATGATCGCATCGCCCCTGAATTGGGAGAGATGGTAGGTGCAGATGACCGCGTCGTCGTGGCGGCTCCAGACATCGTTCACGCGCGATTCAAATTCAATGACGTTCGCCAGCCGGGAATCGTCTCCGACCACCCAATCCATCCGGCACACGATGCGACTGAGCGGGAACCCTCCGGGCGCATTTCCGGACGCGAGTTGTTCGAAAGTCGCAAGCATCCGGTCCTGGTCGAATTTGCCATCGCGGAGATAGGCTTCGGTGTTGATCCGGATTTCCAGTTGCCCGGTTCGCCCGGCAACCGCCGGGTCGATTCCCGCGGAAGAGAGCCGATGCAGATGCTCTTCGCGCTGTTGGGGATTGACGACATGAATGGCCTTGTCGCCGCGCTCAAGTCCCTCTTTAATGAACGGGAGCAACACGCGATATTCCTCTTCGTCGTTCGAGAAGAACGCACAAACATGGCGAACCGCGCCGAGCTCAGAGCCTGCCAAGAAGATTGGTGGAGCAGTCCTGGTCATTTCGCTGCCTCCGTAAGACTCTGCCCGAACAAGGATCTGCCCGGGCAGAAAACGTAGTGCACTCCAAGATGCCTGCCGAGGCAGGCGTACCTTTGCCAATTCTTGTCTGGAATGTGAGTTCGCTTGCGATTTCGATTGCGGGATCCTGAGCCAGCCGGCGGAAAAGTTCTTTGCGCAACTCAGAGGGGAACGCACCCGCTACTGATTGTGCATCCATCATACTCCGACAGGCCAACTGGTTGCCGGATCGAAAAAAGCCGCCAGCCGGGCATTTCAGGGGAGTTCGCCGTCGCCCCGACGCATTGAATCCGATGCGAGCTTGCCGGGGACCCCGGAAAACGACTACTCGCTCCTGCATACCAAGGTATCGATCGATACTTTCGTCCAATAGATTCGCCCAATCGCTTCTGGCCTAATCGGCACAGTCGATCGGGTCCGGATGAAGCCAGGCAACGGATAACCATGCGCAACCGTCGCTGCCAGTTCGTATACGGAAGGTTCGCCGGCGAGCTGCGGGAACGAACAGGAGAAGCCCATGGGGAAAAAGAAAACGGCGATCGTGACGGGCGCCTCGAAGGGCATCGGAGCAACGATTGTCCGGGCATTCCTCGACCGCGGCTGCAACGTTGTCGCGAATTCCCTCAGTCTCATCGAAGACCAGTTTGCGCCGGCTCCGGGTCTTGCGCTGGTCAGGGGAGATATCGGCAAGGAGGCCACGGCCGCGAAGATCGCGGAGACCGCGATTTCGAGATTCGGTTCGATTGATCACCTCGTCAACAACGCAGGCATTTTCGTAGCCAAGCCGTTCACGGCGTATACGGCCGAGGACTTTCGCAAGTTCGCCTCGACCAATCTGGAAGGGTTTATCTTCATCACCCAGCTCGCGGTGAAGCAGATGCTGGCGCAGGGGGAAGGCGGAAGTGTAACCACCGTGACCGCCGCACTGGCCGACAATCCCATTGCGGGCGTTCCGGCGTCGATTCCGATGATCACGAAGGGCGGCCTGAATGCCATCACCCTGAGCCTTGCCAGCGAATATGCGAAAAACAACATCCGCTTCAACGCCGTCGCGCCCGGCGTCGTCGACACGCCGTTGCATGAAAGCGACGACAAAAATCATCTGAGAACGCTCTCGCCCATGGGAGCGATCTCCGAGGCGAAGGACATTGCGGATGCGGTCCTGTTTCTGACCGAAGCCCGTTTTGTGACCGGGGAGGTGCTG
Organism: Acidobacteriaceae bacterium; assembly: GCA_030039035.1. Taxonomy (GTDB): domain Bacteria; phylum Acidobacteriota; class Terriglobia; order Terriglobales; family Acidobacteriaceae; genus Telmatobacter. The sequence goes on from JASHQQ010000341.1 coordinate 9,111, forward strand.
CACGTGGACGGCGGTGCGCACGTGGGACGATGGTAGGCGCAGGGGTCTCGCAGCCGGCCGGCGCGGAAGTCCGGCTGAAAGAACTCGGCATTGAGCTACCCGCGGCTCCAACCCCCTTTGGCAATTATGTCGAAGCGCTGCAGACGGGCAATCTTCTCTTCCTCACCGGAATGCTCCCCGTCGCCGATCACAAGCCGAAGTATCTGGGCCGTCTCGGCAATGAGCTCGATGCAGAGGCTGGGCGGGATGCGGCCAGGACTGCCGCATTGAGCGCTCTCGCCGCGATCAAAGCACACCTGGGTTCGCTCGACAGGGTGACCAGGATCGTTCGGCTCGGAGTGTTCATGGCGACACACGGAGACTTTTTCGACCAGCCCAGGGTCGCCGATGGCGCCTCGGAGCTGTTTCGCGATGTCTTCGGCCCTGAGGGAGTGTCGACTCGCCTGGTGATCGGCGTGGCCAGTCTTCCTCTCGGGATGCCGATCGAGCTCGAGGTGATTGCCGAAGTGGCGAGGTAGAGCTGGCTGCATGAAAATCCGCGGCCGGCCCCAAGAGCGCCCCTCAGGGGCTAAAGCCCCGCGGATTTTGCAGCTTTTTTCGGCACGACTGAAGTCATGCCGTGTTACAAAACCCTGCCTCGGAGAGTTTTTCCGCAGCCTGTGAAGTCGTGCCCTGTTACAAAACATTCAGTCGGGGATTGGTCAGACACTGCCTGAAGCCCCGCGGATTTTGCAGCTTTCTGCGGCACGACTCAGGCCGGCTTGTTGGAGACCCCGGCCAGTGGCGCCCTTTCAAAAACGGATTTATGCAACCAGTTCCAGAACGGCGATCGAAAACAAGGAGGGTTTTATGGCGACCGCAGTTGCAGTAACAACGATGAAAGCCGCACAGGTAACCGGCGCCGGAGCCGGCATCGAGATCGTGGAGCGGGAGATTCCCGATCCGGGTTACGGTGAGGTACGGATCAAGGTCAACGCGTGCGGGGTTTGCCACAGCGATGCGTTCGTCGTAGAAGGATCATGGCCCGGGATCCCTTATCCGCGGGTTCCGGGGCACGAACTCGCCGGCACCGTGGATGCCGTTGGAAGCGGCGTCGAGGAGTGGCGCAAGGGCCAGCGTGCCGGTGTGGGCTGGCACGGAGGCCATGACGGAACGTGCCCCGAGTGCCGGCGCGGTGACTTTCGAAACTGCCGGAATGAGAAGATCGCGGGCATCAGTTACGACGGCGGCTACCAGGAGTACATGATTGCCCCGTCGGAAGCATTGGTCCCGATCCCCGACAGTCTCGGCGATATCGAAGTGGCGCCGCTGCTGTGCGCCGGAATCACTACCTACAACGCGCTGCGGCGCGCGGGCGCATTTCCCGGCGACCTCGTGGCGATCCAGGGAGTTGGAGGGCTCGGGCACCTCGGGATCCAGTTCGCCAACAGATCCGGCTACAGGGTGGCTGCCGTCGGACGCGGCACGCAAAATGAACCGCTGGCAATGAAACTCGGCGCGGATGTGTATATCGACAGCAAGGCGAAGAATGCAGCCGCGGAGCTGCAAAAGCTGGGTGGCGCAAGAGTCATTCTGGCGACAGCGCCGAATTCGAAGGCGATGTCGGAGCTGATCGGCGGTCTCGGTCCGAATGGCAAGCTCATCGCGATCGGCGCAACCTTCGATCCCATCGAGGTGGCGCCGGTCCAGCTCATCGTAGGCAGCAAGTCCATTCAGGGATGGGCAGCCGGGACGCCGGCAGATACGGAAGATACGCTTCGCTTTGCGGAATTGCGCGGGGTGCGAGCCATGATCGAGACCTATCCTCTGGACAAGGCGGCCGAAGCGTACGCGCGCATGATGAGCGGCGAGGCGCAGTTTCGCGTTGTGCTGACGATGTAAGCGTGGCAATCCGCGGAAGAATCAGCCCGGGAGAGCGCAAGGGCCGTAAATGGCCTTTGCGCGATTTCCCACTGCTGCTTCGAAATGAAGCCGTCCCGTTTCCGGCAGGACAGATTGAGTTCCCCCGGAGACAAGTGACTTGCTTCCAAGATTGCGGTTATCGATTCCTCCGCCGGAGCTGCCTGTACCGATATTGCCGTTTCCGGCTTGCCGCCCGCGAAGCCGGGAACGGCGCGGCGCTCGATGAACCTGCCAATCAGAGATCCAGTTCGACCGCGGTCAGCGGAATCGAGCAGCAGATCAATGCATTCCCTTCGCCAGGCCGATCGAGCGGCTCCGGCGCGTAGCTGATCTTTCCATCGATCAACCCGGACTCGCACATGTGGCAAACACCCATCCGGCAAGACCATCTGACGGGAACGTCGCAGGCTTCGGCGAATTCGAGAAGACTTCCATAGCGCGAGTCCCACGGCGCTGCGAGACCGGTGCGTGCGAAGGAGACCTTCGGGCCCGCGCCGACGCTTTCAGCGGGCGGGTGCGGCGTGACGGATGGACTGCTCGCGATTCCGGGTGTGATCGAAGAGCCGGCGCCGAACACCTCGGAGTGGATGCAGGAGTCAGGCACGCCCCAGGAGCTCAAACCGGCGGTAAAGCCGGCAAGGAAAGCAGCCGGTCCACAGAGATAGAAGTCCGCGTCTTCGGGTACATGAAATTGCTGCAATAACGGGAGATTCAGGTGTCCGGAGACATCGTAATGCTCGCCGGACCTGTCTCCGTCTTCAGGCTTGCTGTATGCCACCAGGGAATGGCTGTGGGGAAGACTGCCGAGAAGACCTCGCGCCTCCGCCGCAAACGGGTGTTCCATGCCGTTTCGTGCGCCGTAACACCACCAGACTTCCCGCAACGGGTTTGCGGCGCGATCCGCGAGCGAGTGAAGCATGGATAGAACCGGAGTGGCTCCGATCCCGGCGCTGAGCAAGACAACAGGCCGGTTGCCCGGAACGAGTGTGAAGCTGCCTCTGGGCGCGCTCACCTGAAGCAGGTCGCCGGCCCGGACCCGGTCGTGAAAGTAGCGGCTCCCCGCGCCGGCGGCACGCTTCACGCTGACGCGGTACTTTCCTCCACCCGGCGGACCGGAGATCGAATAGTTTCGCAGGATTGGATCCGAGTCCTTGCCCGGTTCGAGTCTAACGACCAGAAATTGACCGGGAAGAGGCGCCGGCAAGGCGCTGCGATCTTCCGATTCAAGGACAAACGAGAGCACGTCAACGCTCTCGCGCCGTATCGCCGCGACGCGCAATGGGCGGAACCCGCGCCACGTGGGAGGAGGCGCGGAAGACGGGGCAAGGCCCGCATTGCCAGCCCCGTCGTGTTTCCCTTCGGCCTCGGCCATCGACCTGAACGATCCCTTCCAGCCCTCGCTGAGTGCCGGAACACGCAGGGCGCGTTGCAGCAGATCCGGCGCGTGGCCGGGAAGGTAGAGCAGCCCGTCGATCTCCTGGACGGTGAGATGCCCGGGTCCGTCAGCGACCTTGACGATCTCGTCCCCTTCGCCAATCTCCCCTTCTTCGATGACCCGGAAATAGAAGCCCGGTCTCCGGTGCGAAACCAGCAGCGCCGGCATCGCCGGGTTGTTCATGCGTATGCCGACCCGATAGCAGGTGACCCGCGGCTGGGTCACTTCAAACAGCGCGCCGCCGATCCTGTAGCGATCTCCGATGCAGACCTCGTTATCCGGCAGGCCTTCGACGGTGAGGTTTTCGCCGAACTGGCCGTACTCGAAGTCGTGCCTTTGCAGGTATGCCTCCCAGTAGCGATAGGAATCGAGCTGATACACCATCACGGCGCGGTGCTCACCCCCGTGCCCCGCGAGATCGCCCTGGCCATCGCCGTCGAGATTGAGCCGGCGCGCCATCACCCTGCCGGCCACGGGCCGTTTCCAGACAGCGGTGTGCACGGTCTTGCCTTGCCATGCAATGTCGCGCGGAAGCCCGACGTTCACGGAGATTAGCGAAGGCACGAAGTTCCTGCCTTTCGAGGTGAGTCCCGGCCGACCTCTCTTGTCCAGGAGGCGGGGACGCGGCGATCACGCAACCGCGGAAATGCGGAGACCTCCGCGGTGCGCGTCGCGCGGCATCTGCCATATGTTCAGGCAGCCAACCGGTTCTTTGCGTCCTTCGGCGTTACTTCCCGCAGTTCTCCCGTCGACAAGTCGAAAACGAATCCGCGAATAACCACCTCCGAAGGAATCCACGGATGCGACCTGAGCTTCAGCACCTGCCTTTGTGTCACGAGATTCACGTCCTTGTAGCAGTGGAATCTGTCGGGAGCCACTGCCCACGCGCCGGTTTGCGTGTGAATGTGGTTCTCGAACTCTTCTTCGGAGAAGATTTCCATTCCGCAGCCGGTGTGGCCGACGATCATGACCTCGCGCACGCCCAGAACGTGAATTGAAAACATGAGAGAGCGCACAACATCTTCCGTTGCTGCAGTCCCGACGTTCCGGATCACATCCGCATCGGCGGGTTTGATCTCCAGCCACTGCAGCAGGTCGTTCAGGCGAGGGTCCATGCACGTGAGGATTGCAACCTTCGGAGCCGGCTTGTTTGCCAGCGAAGGATCATGATGCCTGGCATTCTTGCGGTTTGCCGCAATCGCGTTTTCGATCAAGCTCATCGGGATTCTCCTCAATCGCGTTGCGGGTCCGGAATCCGGTTTGCGACAACGCGTGGTTTGATGTTGACGATGCGGACCCAACCCTCTCGCCCGGACTTCGCCGTGTGCCGTCAAATCCCGAGAGAGGATAAAGTCCCAGGATCCCTGCTCCTTTTCCCGGTAGAATTGACCGGCCTTCCGGATTCAAGGGCCGGAGACCGAAGGAGTCGTTTTCGCGCCCGATGAAGCCTGGCTTTGACAGATGCCACCGAGATCCCGAGAGCCTGTGCTATCTCTTTCATGGAATGCTCTTCGGATAACCGGATGCCGAGCGCCGCGCGCGATTTGGGGTCGAGCCGCAGGAGCGCGCGGCGGATTGCGTGGCATCGCTGTTGCTGGTCGCAGAGTTGTTCCGGATCGAGAGCGTGGTCAGGAACGTCCACGCAAGGGCTATCGTCTTCGAACTCCGACCGCGGCTCGAAGGACGTCTCCGGCCGGCAGCGACGTCTGCGAAGGATCATCAGCGCCGAGTTGATGCCAATCCGGGTCAGCCAGGAGGACAGCCGGGATCTTCCTTCAAATGAAGGAAGCGCCAGATAAGCGTTGAGGAAAGTATCCTGGAGCGCGTCCTCGGCATCCTCCCGGTTCCGCGTTATGGACAGAATCCGTTGGAAAACGCGATGGGAATAAGTCTTCTGCAGCTCGGCAAAGGCCGCATGGGAGCCGCTTCTGGCTGCGAGTATGAGGTCCTCGTCCCGTGTCACGACCTCATAATCCATGTTGGGGAAAACCGTCCGGCACCGTTCCGCGGAATTCATGGCTGACCTCCTTATCTGGCCGGTTCCGTGTGGTTTCGAAATTGAAGTTCCGGTTGCCATCGCCGGGAGGAAGCTTCAGCGAGCGCCTTCGATGGCACGGATCATGCGCTTGACACCAGCCAGGATTTCTCCCGGCGCCTGACGCGACGCTGGTCGCGGGGCCGATGTTGCGATTAGGCCAGAAGAACGGAATGGCAACCATTGGACGAAGGTATCGGTCGATACCTTGGTTGGATGGGACCTCCGCGTTGAGCCGGTCGCGGTCCTGAAGGCCATCCGCGAAACATATAGTGCGTTTTTGTTACTCCTCTGTTACAGGCTGCGCGCGAAGCGGCGACCTTGTGCATCGCAAGAGAGGACACATTCTTTCCTGGAGCTCGTTTCAAACCGGGCGTGTCCGACAGGCCTTGAAAACCGCATGGGTTAAAACCCGCAGAGAATCATGCGGTCGCCTTCGGCAGGACTGAAGAGGCTGCGCCCTGTTACAAGACATTTTTGGAACCAGCTCCAAAACGGTCCAGCATGGCGATGGACCATGCGCATTCGGCCGCCCGAACGGGTAATCCTCAGACTTCAGATCGCCCGGCAACCTGACTGCCCGACCCGCGATGAGAGCCAACGCCGGTCGACGATTTCTGTTGCGGTCACCCCCCATGCCTGCGACAAAGTGAATTCGTTCCTCCCACCCTTGCAGCAAAAACAAAGGCGCCGCGAAAATGGGGCACCCAAATCGCACAAATGCAAACGGTCATTGGCCCAGTAATCTCCTGGGGCCGCTGATGTGCACATTGCCGCGCTCGTAGAAGCGCAAGAGGCAGCTCGTTGCCTGAGTCAGACCGATACGCACGCTTTTGCCGATCGGGCCTGTCCTGCGTGTCGCTGCAGCCAGCCAAAGGGAGGAACCCGCACCGCACAGATCCAACCCATCCTGGCTGAGGTCGATCCGCAGTGCCCTGGTGAGCCGGCCCGGACCGCTTCCGATGCGGGCCCATTCTTTTCGTCGAGGCTTGCCGTCGATGAGTCGGATTCCGTCAAGAGGCTCGATCGCCCGCAGCAGGACCCCCGCACCCACTCCGGCTCTCTCGCTTGACACATTCAGCAGGAACGAAATGCCATAAGCCAGATACACATATGCGTGTCCGCGTTCAAGGAAAAGGGATCCATTGCGGGGTGTCCTGCCACGGAAAGCATGCCCGGCTGCGTCGCCGACCGGATAGGCCTCGGTTTCGACAATGCGTCCGCCGAGCCTGCCGTTCGCAGTATCGTGCACGATGACCTTGCCAACCAGATAACGCGCCAATCTCACGGTGTCGACCGGAAGTTCGGCACGCACAAGGCGTCGAAGATGCCCGTCGGTATCGGATCGCGCCGGCAACTGCGATTCAGAAGACATTGCGGCACTTGAAAAACCGATGCGAGCGCTCCGGACTGTCCGCACCGCGTTCCGGACGCCTGGCCCCGGGGCGGCATTTCATCTGCTGCTCTCAAACAGCCTGACGCACTGGAGAAGCATCTCGGCGGTGCAGGGATCCCCCATCTCGGTATTGAACATTGCGTGATAAAGACAGGGCTCCGGCCATTTCAGCCCGAGATACCGCCGGACGAACGCGGCACGCGCCTGGTCGGTCGTGTCGACCTGTTCGATCGCCTTGTCCTGGGTTTCGCCCGCGGCGATCAACCGGCGGATCTTGTGATCGCGAGATGCGTAGAAAAACACATGGAAGACATCGTGGCGATGGCGCAGGAAAAACTGCGCGCCCCGGCCGACGATCACCGATGGGCCGCTGGAAAACGCGGTGTTGACCGCCGTCTCGGAAACAGCGGCGATCCGTCGCGCATCCAGCAAGTGCAGCCGGTCGGTGGGCGGCAAGCCGCCTTCAAACGCGCCGCGAAGGAAATCCGTGAAGATCCGGTATACGGCAGGATCGCTTCGCCATTCTCTCCGCTCGACCGCCTGTGGCGTACTCTCGGTCAGGCGCGCGATTTCCTGGGTCAGCCGTTCGTCCCACAGGCTCCATCCGAGGCGGCCGGCGACCAGACCGGCAATCCCGGAGGCTCCGCAGCCAAATTCGCGCTCGATCGTTATGGCTCGAATCATTGTGGCTTTCCTTAACCCACCGCGACATCTCCGCCCGCTCCCGGATCGTTTTTCTTCAGGAAGAAGGCGAGAACGAACATGATGGCGCAAAGCACGCCCAACACCCAGAATGTGTCCATGAACGAGAGCGTATGAGCCTGCTGATTGACCAGGGCGTAAAACCTGGCGATTGCCTGGTTGTGTGCGTCGGCGGCGCCAAGTCCGGAGTGGCTTATGCCGTTTGTCAGGCCGTGGAGATCCCTTCGAAACGCCGGCGTGTCGGGCGTGACATGACCCACCAGGATCTGCTGGTGATATTGCGAGCGCCGGGCGATCATCGTCGTCACGATGGAAGTGCCGATGCTGCTGCCGATGTTGCGCATGAAATTGACCATGCCCGAGACACTGTTGCCCTTCTCGGCCGGGACGCCGATATAGCCGGCGGCTGTAATGGGAACAAACAGGAATCCGATGCCCACGACCTGCGCGCAGCGCAGCCACATGGCGAAGTTGAAACTGACGGACAGATCGATCTGATAGGCCGAATAGATCAAACCGACGGCAAGGCAGAGCCAGCCTGCCGCGATCAGAAAGCGCGCCTGAACTTTCGAGCTGAGGCGCCCCACAACCGGCATCATCAGCAACAGTATGAATCCGCTCGCGGACAAGACCAGACCGGCAAGCTCGGCGGTGTAGCCCAGCAGCGTCTGCAGGAATTCGGGAATGAGCACCAGGGTGCTGAAAAGCATGACACCCATCATGAACATCATCAGGTTGGCGGCGGCGAAGTTGAAGCTTTTGAACATGCGGACATCGATGATGGGATCCTTTCGGCACCACTCCCAGACGACCAGCCCCGACAGGCAGACTGCCGCGACGATGCTGAGCGTAAGAATGAAGTGGGAGCCGAACCAGTCATCCTCCTGGCCCTTGTCCAGCACGACCTGGAGCGAAGCCACACCAAGCGTCAGGAACGCAATTCCGATGTAGTCGACGCGAATGCCGCCGTTCCTGACGCGACCCGCGACCGGTTTGTCCTGCACCAGCGTATAGGTCATGTAAAGCGCCAGGAGCGCAATGGGCAGCTTGATGAAGAAGATCCAGCGCCAGGAGTAGTTGTCGGTAATCCACCCGCCGAGCATGGGGCCGACGGTAGGGGCGAGAACCGCGGTAATCCCGTAGAGCGCAAAGGCCGAGCCACGCTGTTCCGGGGGAAATGTATCGTTGAGGATTGCCTGCGCCATCGGCTGGAGTCCACCGCCCCCGATACCCTGCAAGGCGCGAAAGACCAGCAACAGCGGAAGGTTCGGCGAGAAGCCGCACAGCAGGGAACTTACGGTGAAGACGATCAGCGAGAGCAGGAAATACCTCTTGCGTCCTATAACTTCCGCAAGCCATCCGCTTACGGGAAGCACGATGGCATTCGCCGCAAGATAGGACGTGAGCACCCATGTGCTGTCGTCGTAGCTGGCGCCCAGGTCGCCGGCGATGTAGGGCAAGGCAACGTTGGCCACGCTGGTGTCAAGCACTTCAAGGAATGCGGCCATGGACACGGTGATTCCGATGAGCCACGGATTCACGGCCGGGCGAGTGAGGGTCTGCGCTGCCGGAAAACTGCCCGCCGCGGCGCTCATCGCAGATACACCTTCGCCTCGACGTTCATGCCGGGCCGAAGCTGGCGATCGCGATTCTCGCCCGGCTCCAGAACGATCTTGACCGGAACCCGCTGGACAATCTTGACGTAGTTGCCGGTTGCGTTTTCGGGCGGCAGCAGGCTGAAGATGGGACCGGTTCCTCCCGCGATGCTGTCGACATGACCGTTATAAGTGCGGCCGTTCGAGTCGAGTTCAATCGTCGCTTTCTGGCCGACGCGCATATATTTGAGCTGCGTCTCCTTGAAATTCGCCGTAATCCACACCTGATCGAGGGGAATCACCGTAAGCAATTGCTCCCCAGGCTCGACGTTCAATCCAACCACGACCTTCTTTGTGACTTCGCCGGTTACGGGTGCGAGGATCCGGGTGTATCCCAGGTTTAACTGCGCCTGTTCCAGGGCGGCTTCTTTCTGATGCACGTCCGCTACGGCTGAAAGCGCCTTCGCTCGCGTCGAAGCCACGCGTTGCGGTCCGGCCTGGGCATTTTCAAAGTGCGCCTGAGCCTCCACGAGGCGACTGTGCGCTTCCTGAACGGCCTGGAGGGCCGCGGCCTCGTCGGCTTCTGCCGCGGCTATGGCGGCGACATCGGTGGCCGCGGCGGCGTAAGCATGGTCGTAGACCTGCTTCGGCACCTCTTCCTTGGCGAGCAGCAGGCGATAGCGGGTGACGTCGTCCTGAGCCTTTACATTTTCCGCCTGCGCCTCCACAACGCGCGCGTGGGCGGCGGCCGCTTCCTTTTCCGCTGCCTGGATCGCCGCTTCCGCATTCTGAATATCCGACGACGTGAATTTCAACTGGCTCGAGGTATCGACGGTGGATACAGGCACGTCGATGTCGAGGCTTTTCGCGGTCGCTTTCGATGCATCCAGCGTCGCCTGGGCTCTTGCCAGCGCCACTTCGTAGTCTTTCGGGTCGATTTCAACGAGCGTGGAACCTGCGTCGACCCACTGGTTGTCGTCGACGTTGACTGTCTGGACATATCCCGAAATGCGAGCGCTGACGGGGTAAAGATGCACGTCTACCTGGGCATCGTCGGTGGATTCGAAGCCGGAGAGATAGTGCCACAAAAAGACGCCGGCCACGGCAAGCACAATGATCGACAGGGATACGATCCAGCGCTTGCGGGATCGCCTGTGCGGATAAGCCGAGACGAGCACGTCGTCGGTCGCGGCGTTGGCGGCCGGCTGGCGTGACCCCGGCCCGGGTGTTTGCGGTGGATTCGGCACCTGATTCTGTTCCGGCATGGTCAATTCCCCTTCAGATACTCCGGGTATCGGGATTCCGCGACTCCGGTCGCTCTCGCCAGAGATATTTTGGCCACGTTGTAGCTGTAGAGACTCGCGATGTAGGCATCGGTGGCGATGGCCAGCGCGTCCTGGGCCTGGACCACCTCAATGTTGTCGGTAACTCCCCAACTGAACCGGTCGCGGGACTGTTGCAGGGTCTGGGTAGCAAGCGTAACCGCGCTTTGTTCGACAGAAACCTCCTGCGCGGCTGCTTCCAGATCGAGATAGACGTCGCGAACCTCCTGGCCGATTTTGGCTCGCAGGTCTTCCAGCCGCTGCCTTTCCTCCGTCAGCGAGGCGTCGGCCCGGAGCACATCCCCGTGCACTCTGCCGCCCTGAAAAACCGGGATGCGCAGCGTGGCAGCCGCATCGACGGTGCCGTGCGACGAGCCCGGGTTGACCCCGGACAGACCGTAGTCGGTTTCCGCGCCTATGGATGGGTAGCGCTCGGCGGAGGCGGCTTTTCTCCCCAGCTCGGCGGACCGGACCCGACTCAACTGACCCAGAAAATCGGGGCGATCCTTGTAGGCGCTTTGGATCGCCTCATCGAGACCCGAGGTCGTGAGCTCCTTGTACGGCACCTGGGTGGTGACGTCAAACGGCTGGGCCAGAGGAAGTCCTATGGCTCGCGCCAGAACCAGTTTTTGCTTCGCCAGGTCATTTCGCGCAGTGATCAGTTTCTGCTCGCGCGATTGCAGTTGCACCTGGGAGCGCAAAACGTCCACGGCTGAGGCAAGGCCCGCCGTCTTCTGGTCGGATGCCTGCTGAAAAAGCGCCCTGGCGGTGTCCCGTTGCGATGTGGCCGACTCAACCTCCGACTGGTCGGCGATAACGAGCAGGTAGTTGGAGACAACCACCAGCACGACAAGCTCGCGGGCATCCCGGGAGCCGGACTCCGCGGACCTCAGTTCCGCCCTTGAAGATCGCGCACGCTCGATGGATTCCCAATCGAAGACCGATTGCGTGAGATAGGCCCGCGAGTCGAAATAGCCGAACGGACCAATGATCGGAGGCTCTTTGGGGATCGTGATACCGAAGGCTGCCTTCACATTGATCTGATGAACTCCGAAACCCGTATCGGTGATCACCGTGGGAAGCAGCTCGCTCAGCGCTTGCCAGCGCTGTCCCCTGGCATCGATAACGGCATCCGTGCCCAGAACGCCCCCGAGATTCTGTTTGAGTCCGAGATTGACCGCATCTTCGAGGGACAGCGCCACCGGCGTAGCGCTGATTTGTCCTGCAGGGACTCCACCGAGGTAGGGGTTTTGCGCCAGGGACTGATTGCTATTCTGCCCGGCCTGAACGGCGGTCCGCGGCGCTCCTGTTACTTCGGCCAGAGCGATCGGGTTGTACGGCGCCGGCGTGGCAGGTGCGCTGTACTGCGCGGACGCGGCGAGTCCGCCATACAACAAGGCGCCGGGCAGCACCGCCCTGGCCCAGGACTGAAACCGCATGCCCGCTCCTCTCATGGTTTTCCCGCGCTTTGCCTTGCCCCTGGCTGGGTGCCAGTGTCCTGCGAAGTCTTCGAGGGCGCTATCAGACGAAGGTATCGGTCGGTACTTTCGTATCGGTTGGGGGCAGCCGGGAACCCGGACGCCGGGGTGAAGGCAGAGGACGCGCGAGACGCTTGCGGACGACCATCGCGGCGCAGGGAGATTGCCTCCTGACGAACGTTGCCGGAGGCATGCGCGGCGGCGATTGCGATGGGTTGTGTTCGAGACAAGCCAAGGATTCTGTGGTGGGCCCGGAGGGATTCGAACCCCCAACCAAGGGATTATGAGTCCCCTGCTCTGACCGTTGAGCTACGGGCCCGTCAATGACTTGCCGCGACAGTCTGCACGATTGTAGCGGATACTGTAGCGGGCGACAGTGGTTTCGGCTGGTTTTCGGCGTTCGCGACGGCGAGTCGCAGCCGCTCGAAAGCGCGCTCCACCGCCTCCGGCGCGGGATGGAGGCGCCGCGGCAAGACCGTGATGCCGCCGAGACCCGCGATGCGCACGATGGTGAAGTCGTCGACCTCCGATTCCCCGAGCCTGGTAAGCATTGTATGGCGCAGGGAGTGAAGGACGAAATCTCCCGGGACGATCCGCTTCCGTTTGCCGTCCATCGCTCCGCGTCGAATACTCGCTTTCGCGGCGGCGTGTGCGACAATTCCCATCGAGAGAATCCACCCCATTCGGGAGTTGCAATCGTATGCGCATTCAAAGCCGCATTCTTATGGCCGCCTGCCTTCCGATCGCGTCAGCGGGCCTGGCCCTTGCACAGCCGAGGTGCGAAGACCTGACCAAACTTGCGCTCGGCAACGCCGCGGTCGTTTCCGCGTCGATGGTCGAGGCCGGCCCTCTGAAACCCTCATCGATTGCAATCTCCAAGCCGCCCGATGTCACCGTCCCGCGCCATTGCGAGGTCAATGGCGTGGCCCGTCCCACCTCCGACTCGGAGATTCAATTCACGCTGTGGCTGCCGCCCGCCGCGCAGTGGAACGGCAAATACATGCAGCGCGGCAACGGCGGCTGGGCAGGCACGATTCAGCCGATCGTGCTTTATCGTCCACTTACGCTGGGTTACGCCGTCTCCGCCACCGACGACGGCCATCAGAGCCAGAGCATCATGCCCGACACGAGCTGGGCCGTCGGACGCCCCGAGAAGCTCATCGATTTCGGCTACCGCTCCCTGCATGAGACAGCGCGGCTCTCCAGGATCATCCTCGACGCCTACTACGGCAAGCCGCCCGCCCACGCCTATTTTGGCGGCTGTTCCGACGGAGGGCGCGAGGCGCTGATGGAGGCCGAGCGTTACCCGGAGGATTTCGACGGCATCCTCGCCGGCGCGCCAGCCAACTATTGGACCCATCACTTCACCGGCTTTTTGTGGAATGAGCAGGCTCTGGATCTGAAGCCGGAGAGCAAGATTCCGCCCGCCAAGCTGCCCGCCATTCAGAAGGCCGCACTGGAGCAGTGCGACGCGCTCGACGGCGTCAAGGACGGACTCATCGAAGATCCCCGTGCCTGCCACTTCGATCCCACGGTGCTGCTTTGCAAGGCTGCCGAGACCGACGAATGTCTCACACAGCCCCAGCTCGACGCGCTCAAGAAAATCTACTCCGGCCCGAAGAGTCCGCGCACGGGCGAGCAGATCTATCCCGGCTACGAGCCCGGCTCCGAAGCCGAGCCCGGTGGATGGGCGTTGTGGATTCTGGGGCCCGGTCATGCCGCTTTTGCCAACACTTTCTTCGGCGGCGCGGTGCACGAGGACCCCAAATGGGACTGGCGCACCGCCGATATCGACGACGAATTGCGCCTCGCGGACCAGAAAACGGCGGCGATCCTCAACTCCTATAACCCCGACCTGCGCAGCTTTCGCGATCATGGCGGCAAGCTGATCGAGTATCACGGCTGGTCCGACTCGGCCATCGCGCCCCGCGACTCCATCGCCTTCTACGAAAGCGTGAAATCCTTCCTGGAACAATATCCGGACCCGCGCCGGAACGGCGCCAACGACATTCACGCCTTCTACCGGCTCTTCATGGTTCCCGGCATGCAGCACTGCGCCGGAGGCGAAGGCGCGGTAAGCTTCGGCAACAACGATGAGCCTCCCCAGACCGGCACCCCCGACGACGCCGACCACGACGTCATTCTGGCTCTCGACCGCTGGGTCACCGAGGGCATCGCGCCGGAGAAGATCATCGCTTCGGGAAGGATCGGCACCGACCCCAAAGCCGGCAAGGGGGGAACGCCGCTCACGCGCCCGCTGTGCGCCTATCCGGCCGTCGCGCACTACAAGGGCCAGGGCGACACCAACGCCGCGGAGAACTTTGCCTGCATCGCGCCCGCGGCGCGATGACGAGCGAGTTCGGCCAAGCCGATGCGTCGCGCGCGCCGATACTCTTCGCCGGCCTGCGCGCCACCGCGCACCCGTTGAAAGGCGGCTACGCCCGATGGCGACCGATCCCGATCGCCGTCCTGCTTCCTATTCCGTCCGCAGCGCCTGCACCGGATCGAGCTGCGAGGCGCGCCAGGCAGGCAGAACGCAGGCCAGCGCGGCCACCACAAGCAGCATTGTGCTCACTTCAGCAAAGACGGCCGGATCAAATGGCCTTGCTCCGTAAAGCATGGTGCGGATAACCTTCACGGTTGCGGCGCTCGCCGCAAGACCCAGCGCAAGTCCGAAGAGAGCCGGCCGTAGCCCGTCGACCAGCATGAGCCGGAGCACATGCGCGCGCCGGGCGCCGAGAGCGATGCGAATGCCCATCTCCGTCGTCCGCTGCGCGACGATGTAAGAGAGCACGCCGAACAATCCCACCGAGGCCAGCACCAACGACAATCCGGCAAAGACCACCAGCAGTGTCGCATCGAAACCGGCTTCGAGCGTGTTCCGGTCGAGAAGCTGGTCCATTGTCAGCACGTCGGAAACCGCCAGGCTGCGGTCCATGCCGGCGAGAAGGCGCTGAACGGGTATGGCAAACTGCGTCACATCGCCGCTCGATCGAATCACGAGGGCGCCCGAGTGGACGATGTCTGGAGCGGCGAGGATGGGAAAGTACATCATCGGACGCGCGGGCTCGCCGGGGTCGATACGCGTGTCGCCCACAATGCCCACGATCTCCGAGCCCGTCTGGTTGAAAGTGGTCATGTGCTTGCCGATCGGATCTTCGCCGGGAAAGAACTGGCGCGCAAACGATTCGGAGATGACGATCTCGGTCGAATGACCGAATCGCTGGCTGCCCGAGAAGCTCCGGCCCTTCAGCAACGGAATCCCCAGCGCGGCGAAGTAGCCGGCGCCGCACCAGCGGTTATAGGCGATGTCCGATTTTCCCAAAGGCAGCGGCGGATGCTCGAGAATAGTGAAGTTGTCGTTAGTCCCCTCACCATCGCCCGGCACCGCCGGGTAAACCACGCTCGCCGCCTGGATGCCGGGCAGACTATGTACCCGATCGACAAACGAGGAGAAGAAGTTTGCGATCGACGAGGTCTCCTTATACCTTGCCGTCGGCAGCGAGAGATCCATTTTGAGAACATTGCGGGTCAGGCAGCCGAGACTGGTGGAGCGAAGTTGCGCGTAGCTTTTGAGCAGCAGGCCCGCGCCGATCAACAGCACGACTGTCAATCCCACTTCAAGCGACAGAAGAACCGAGCGAAGACGTGTCCGCGCCACGCCCGCGCTCTGCCCGCGCGACGACTCGCGCAGCGCCTTCAGCGCCTGCTCGCCGCTTATCGAGAGCGAAGAGATGGCTCCGGCGAATGCCGCGCACAAAGTGACCAGGCCGAGCGTGAAGACAGCTACGATGCCATCGACCACGATCGAATCGGCGCGAGGCACGTCGTGCCGGACCGTCACAAACCAGCGCAGCACGCCCACGGCGAGCAGAGATCCGAAGGTCCCGCCGGCGACACAGATGAGAAGGCTCTCGATCAGATGCTGGCGCAGAAGGCGCAGCCGGCTTCCGCCCAGCGCCGCCCGAATCGCCTGCTCCCTGCGCCGCGCCGCGGCGCGCGCCACCAGCAGATTGGCCACGTTGAGGCAAGCGATCAGCAGCACGCAGCCCGTGGCGGCCAGCAGCACATACAGAGGCGTCTTCATCCGCCCCACGGTTGAATCGAGCAAGGGGCGGATATTTGCCGCGAAGGCGATGTAGGAATCATCCAGGTGCCTGTCGTGGATGCGACGGGTGATGAGCGTGAGATCGGCAGCCGCCTGTGCTTCGGTGACGCCCGGCTTGAGACGTCCGATGGCCTCGAACTCATGCTCATCGAGCATCTTCATCAAGTCGGTCTTTTTCGCCTCGAAGATCGGCGTCCAGAGCTGCGTTTTCGGTGTGGAGACGGAGGGAAGGCTTGAATCAGGCGGCATCACGCCGATCACGGTGTGCGGCACGGAATCAAGCAGGATGCTCTTGTTGACAATCGCGGGATCGCCGCCAAACCGCCGCTTCCATAATCCCCAGCTCAGCAGCACCGTGGGATTGGCCGAGGGCTTATCGTCATCCGCCGTGAAGCTGCGTCCCAGCGCAGGCCGCACGCCCAGCAGCGGGAGCAGGTTCCATGAGAAGTTTCCGCCATGAACGACTTCGGGCAGTTGCTCTCCGGCGCTCGAGAGGTTATAGTCCGTCCCGCCCGTAATGGCCATATCGGCAAGGGTCCGGTTGTGCTCCTTCCATTCGGCATACATGCCGCCGGCGCTGTCGCCGTCGGGGACGTTGAGTCCTCCGACAGAGACATTTTCATAGAGCCGCACCAGGCGGTCGGGATCGACATAGGGCAAAGGATTGAGCAGCACCGAGCGAACAATTGCAAACAGTGCTACGTTGGCGCCAATGCCCAGCGCCATCACGAGAATCGCAATCGAGGCGAAGCCAGGCGAGCGCAAGAGAGTCCGCGCCCCCATCCGCACATCGTTGAGCAACAGTTCCGCGCTGCTCCAGCTCCAGGTGTTGTGGGTCTGCTCGCGAAGAGCGAGCGGATTTCCGAAGGCCCGCAGCGCCACGAGACGGGCCTCTTCCTCATCCATGCCGCGGGCCAGGTTTTCTTCGGTCTGCCGGTCGATGTGATCGCGCAGCTCTTCATCGAGTTCTGCATCCAGGCGTCCGCGATGAAGCAGCGAGCGCAGCCGCAGCGGAATCGTGTAAAGCCAGTGTTCGATCCGCATTCTTACACCTCCGTCAGCCGCATTACGCCGGAAATGGCCGTGGAGATGCGTTCCCAGTTGGCTGCTTCCCGCTCGAGATGCCGCCGCCCGAGCCGCGTGAGCGAGTAGAACCTGGCCCGCCGATTGTTCTCCGTCGGTTTCCACTCCGACCGGATCCAGCCCTGCTGTTCCAGCTTGTGCAGAGCCGGGTAAAGCGATCCATCGCTGACCTGCAACACGTCGCGGGAGATCTGTTTGAGCCTCTGGCCGAGCGCCCAGCCGTGAAGCGGCTGAAGGGCGAGGATCTTGAGAACCAACAGGTCCAAAGTGCCCTGGACAAGATCGGATGGCTTGCTCATCTTCAGTATCCCTCGGTTACCGAGAGACGATAGCACAGCTTCCCCCGGTAAGCAAGAGGAGCGTCCGCATCTCTCCCGCCGGCGTGAGCTGGCCATTCACGAGGCAACCTGGCCATTGACATGTCCGCGGGAGAGTGGTCGCCGATGCGGAGGATTGGAGTGAGTCGGCGAGCCGGGCCGGACCCGGCATGGCCAAGCTTCGGCAGGGAAGTGTTGCCGGTAACCCGGGAGCGACCCGGACTCAGAACCTTGCATTTGCGGACCGCCTGCTTGCAGACAATCCATGCTTCGTGGCTCTGAAGCCTGCGGCAGCGGCGAAGGCCGGGGGGGTAGTCGAGAACAGCCCTCGGCTCCGATGCAGTGAATCAGGAAATGCAAAGCTAATTGACCTCCTCGGTACCGCCGGCACGAAGCAGGACTGCTGCTCCACGGCGAAGTGTTCCGGGATGGGCCGATTCGCGCCACTGCATGCAAGCAAAGCCGGCGACGACAAGTGCGACGAACAGATAAGGAGCCAGGCTGTAGGGCCACTCCGGTTGCGGGTAGACGGTAACAACAAGGACCGGAATCAGCGCGAGGGTCGCGATCCATGGGGCCACGACGTGCCGCCATACGGAAAATCCGGCGCGCTGTTCGCGGCGCATATAGCGGGTGAGAGCAAGGTTGGCCATGGCGTAGAGAACGATGACCCCAAGCGTGGCGATGGTGCCAAGGAAGCCGAAGATGATATCCGGCTGCAGCAGCAAGCCGACGAGCAGGATGGCCGCGAAACCCGAAATCTGCACAAATGCGATGGCGAATGTCGGTGTCCGATGGCCGGGATGGATATGGCCGAAGCGGGCCGGAAGCGTGCCCGCCCGGCCCATGGTGTACATCACGCGGGACGCAGCGTTGGTGCAGGATAGGCCAACGCCGACGGCGCTGTTTACGATCGCCAGGACAACGAACCACCAGCCGGCGCCCCAAAGCGCATGGCCAAGAGCGTAGTACGGATTGGCGTTGGATGCGAAGGCGGCCATATTGCCGGTGCCCCAGCCAATGGCGCTTGCATAGGAGGCCAGGATGTAAAAGATACCGATACTCACAAGAGAGAGCATGATGGCCCGGCCGATCATCCTGGCCGGAAGCCGGGCTTCCTGAGCGAGTGGCGCCGGAGCCTCAAAGCCGCTCAACCCGAGGATCGAGAAGACCATTCCCGCCAAAACGCCGCCGAAACGGTGCGGCGATGCGGAAGGCTGCAAGGGAGCGAGATAGTCGGAACCCGGACCGGGATGAATCAGGAAGCTGACTGCGAGCGCCATCATAATCAGCATTTCCAGGCCGCCCAGGACCGCGGTCACGCGGGCCGAAAGCTGGACTCCGTAATGAGTCAGGGCCCAGATCAGCGCCGCAGCGGCCAACGCGATCGACCACCAGGGAATGTTCACATGGAATTGCAGATGCAACATGTCCGCGATCAGATAGCCGAGGAAACCGGTGCATCCGGCAGCTCCCAGGATCTCATACACCAGATAGCTCCACGTGGCCATGAAACCGCTGCGGCTACCCAGTCCGCGCGTGGCGAAGGAATAGTAGCCGCCGCTCGAGGGCATGTACCGGGAGAACTGGGATACCGTGTTTCCGATAAAGAAACAGAGGATGGTGGAGAGAAGGAAGGACAGCGGCATGGCCGGCCCAGCCTTGAGAGCGATGATGGGAAACGTAAACACGACAGTCGTCGCCGGCGCTATATGCGTGACACCCTGGAACAGCAGTTCCGGAAGACCGAGCGAATTGCGCCGAAGCTGGGCAATCGCACGTGGATTCGTGTCCTCACCGGTCATGTGGCGACCCTCCTTGCACCAGCGCGAGGATATCGATCCCGGGGTCATCCAAACAATCAAATTGTGAGACGTGAAGATGCATTTCCGGGATTCTGCAATTGATTCTTGACGGCGCAAATCAGGGTTCTCTACGATGAGCCAACTTCGCCGCGGAGTCTCAAAGCCACACCCCGGTTCAGTACCCGGGGTTGGGCGTGCGTTCATACTTGCGTACGCGGGAATCGATTGAGGAATTGGCAATGTCCATGGAAGAAACGGCTGTCACACCCGGCGTCCCTTTTGCCAACGTCCCGGAAAAGCCGTTGTTGCCGGATAAATCCGGGCGGACCGCGGTCGGCGGGCCAGAGGCCTTCAAGGAGTATTTGCGGTTTTCGAAGCAGCATTCCGACGCGTTCTGGGAGCAGGTTGCGTCCGAGTTCGAATGGATCCGCCGGTGGGACGTGGTTCAGAAGGGAACCATGCCCGATTTTGAGTTCTTCAGCGGCGGCTTGATGAATCCATGCGTCAACATGCTGGATCGACATGTCGCAAGAGGTGCGGGCAATCGCGTCGCGCTGATCTGGGAGGCCGAAACAGGGGAGTCGTCGTTTTTCACGTATCGCATGCTTCTCGATGAAGTCCAGCGCTGCGCCAATGTTCTGACAGGCGTGGGTGTCAAGCGCGGCGATCCTGTAGCGATCTTTCTGCCCAATGTGGCCGAGTGTGTGATTGCCATTCTTGCCTGCTTCCGCATCGGAGCGATCTATAACACCGTCTTCTCCGGCTTCTCGGCCCATGCGCTGAACGACCGGTTAATCGCATTTCGTCCGAGGGCGATTGTTACATCCGATCACTGCATCCGCCGAGGGAAGCGGCTACCGCTGAAGGCCAAGGTGGACGAGTGCATCGGGAATCTGGACTCCGATTGCAAGATTCTCGTGGTCCGCCGAACCGAAGAGCCGGTTGACATGGTTGCCGGCCGGGACTTCTGGTGGCATGAGTCGATGCATTCCGCTTCGAATCAGTATGCGCCGGAGCCGATGGAGGCCAACGAACCCGGGCTGGTGTTTTACACCAGCGGAACAACCGGAAAGCCCAAGGGGGTGGTGCACTCGGGCGCAGGTTTCATTATTAACAATTACGTCCATGCCAAATTCGAGATGGACCATCGCCCTGAAGACGTGCTCTGGTGCACGGCAGATATTGGCTGGCTGACGATGCACATCTGGGGGATCGCGGGCGCGTTGACCAATGGCGCGACAACTCTGTTTGCAGAGGGAGCCCTCGATCACCCCGAAGACGATCGGTTTTTCCGCATCGTTGACAAATACCGCGTCAACAAGGTGTTTACGTCGCCCAGCGCAGTGAGAATGCTGATGCGTTGTTCTGACGAGTGGCGTGAGCATTTTGACGTCTCGACGCTGGAAGTGGTGGGGCTGGTGGGCGAGGCGCTCAATGGAGAGGCCTGGGATTGGCTGCATAACGAGCTCGGAAGAGGGAAGCTGTATGTCAACAACACATGGGGGCAAACAGAATTGGCCGGCTGTCCGCTGGCAGGAGCAGCCTGGCTGACTCCCATGAAACGATGCTCGTGCGGAATCGAATTCCTCGGAGATTCCGTCGACATTGTGGATGACGAGGGCCGGCCCGTGCCGGCTGGAATCCCGGGCAACCTGATCGTGAAAAAAGCATTTCCGATGATGATTCGAACCCTCTGGAGGGACCATGAGCGGTACTTGAATGAATACTTCCGGAGAATTCCCGGTAACTACTTTACGTATGACGGCGCGGTCCGTGATGACGATGGCCATTATTGGGTTCTTGGCCGTCTGGATGACGTGTTCAATGTTGCCGGACACCGGCTCAGCACAATGGAGATTGAGAATGCAGTGCTGACTTGCGCTGAAATCTCAGAAGCCGCAGTGGTTGAGTGCCCCGACTCAATCAAGGGATACGTGCCCGCTGCATTTATACGGATGAAGTCCAATCAGTTTGAGCCAGGACTTCTGAAGAGCCGGATTCAAAGGGCCGTAGAGAAGGAAATCGGAAAAATCGCGATCCCCGAACACATTTACCTGATCGACGTGATGCCCAAGACTTCGAGCGGCAAGATCATGCGACGCTTATTGCGAAATCTTCTCCAGACAGGCGAAATCAAGGGCGACGTGAGCGGTCTTGAGGATGCCGGTTCGCTGGAGGCAATCCAGCAGGCGATTCGTCACAAGCTGTAGGGATGGCCGTAGCCGAGCGCAGGTCCGTTCATCCTTCCTCATACCTTCGAGCAAAGAGAACTATCGCAATCTCCGAGTCGCCTTATCCCGAAGCCGCTGAACTCAAGTCGAAGAGACCCCAAGGAGCGGCGACCCTGGACGGAATTCGAGAGGCCACAGCAATTCAGGACTTGCCGTAGCCGATTCCTGGGCCCTGGCTACCATGCCGGCCAAAGCGAACGATCAAGCGAGGCGCCGCAAAGGCTGCTCCCCTCATTCCGCCGTGTACGTGTAATCGGTGTACAGCCAGGAGCCGTTGATCTTCGACCACAGGCGCACGTAGATCGTTTGCCCATCTGCAGGCAAGCCGGTCACGCTCGCCGAAGTGGTGGTGTTGCCGAGCTGGCCGGAGATGTACAGGTTGCTGGAGCCGACACCCGTCGATCCGATATAGAGCTCGTAGAGCGACGGTCCCTGGCCCAGAGTCCACGTGAATGTCACGTTGGCACCGGGCAACTGCGAACCCGGAACCGGCGTGCTCATCGCGGCCTGCGTCGGAGAGCCTGTCTCCGTGTAGGTATAGTCTGTGTAGTCCCACGTGCTGCCGATCTTCGACCACGGGCGCACGTAGACGGTCTCTCCATAGGTAGGCAAGCCGGTCACGCTCGCCGAAGTGGTGGTGTTGCCGAGCTGGCCGGAGATGTACAGGTTGCTGGAGCCGACGCCCGTCGATCCGATATAGAGCTCGTAGAGCGACGGCCCCTGGCCCAGAGTCCAGGTAAATGTCACGTTGGCTCCGGGCAACTGCGAACCCGGAACCGGCGTGCTCATCGCGGCCTGCGTCGGAGAGCCTGTCTCCGTGTAGGTATAGTCGGTCGAATCCCACGTGCTGCCGATCTTCGACCACAGGCGCACGTAGACGGTCTCTCCA
>JASHQQ010000342.1 GCA_030039035.1 Acidobacteriaceae bacterium
CTACGCCTGGTCGCACTCCATCGATAACGTCTCGGTGATCGCCAACTATCTCGCCGCCGATACCGGCTACGGCTGGATCTGCGACGTGTTGCGGCCGCGCGAGTGCCGGGGCAGCTCCGATTTCGACGCGACCAGCTACTTCAACGGCAACTTCATCTACGAGCTGCTCATCGGCCGGGGAAAAACGATTGGCGCCAATGCGCCTTTCTGGGCCAATGAGGCGATCGGCGGCTGGGAGATCAGCGGCATTCCCACCTGGCACACGGGGTATCCGTGGACGGCGTTCTCGAACGCCTACATCGCCGGCTTTGCCTCCGATGCGCCCGCCACGCTGATCGGCTCAAGTGCGTTGGCAAAAACGCATATCACCGGCGGCAAGGGCCAGCCGCTCAGCATGTTTTCCAATCCGGCCGCGGCGCTCGCCGACTTCATGGGGCCGACCGGCTTTGCCATAGGCAGCCGCAACAACCTGCGCGGCCCCGGCTTTTTCAACCTCGACCTGGGCCTCGGAAAGACGTTCCCGATTTACGAAGACAAGGTCAATCTGAAATTCCGCGTGGATGCCTTCAACGCCCTGAACCATCCCAACTTCAATTCGCCCGCGTCCAGCGGGTCCGATATTACGGAATCCTCGGGTGTCGCCTTTGGAACCATCAGCAGCACGTACGTTCCCCCCAACTCCGACCAGGCGGCGCGGGTGTTGCAGGGCGCGTTGCGACTGGAGTTCTGAGGCGGTTCGATTGACTTGCATGAAGCGCAAAAGCCCGGGTTCGTCCGGGGCTTTGCATTCAGGCCCGATGCAGTTCGTGGACACCCATCAGGCGGCCACGGGCGCCCTCATGAACTCGAGCGCGCGGTCGAGGTAACTCTTCAGGTCCTTGCGATGCACGACCGCGTCGAGGAAGCCTTTTTCGAGCAGGAACTCCGAGCGCTGGAAGCCCTCGGGCAGCTTCTGGCGGATGGTCTGCTCGATGACGCGAGGGCCGGCGAAGCCGATCAGCGCGCCCGGCTCGGCGATATTCAGGTCGCCCAGCATGGCGAAGCTGGCGGTTACGCCGCCGGTGGTGGGATCGGTGAGGACGCAGATGTAGGGGACGCGGGCATCGTCCAGTTGCGCCAGAGCCGTCGAAATCTTGGCCAGTTGCATGAGGCTCACCACGCCCTCCATCATGCGCGCGCCGCCTGAGGCGGCAACGATGATGAGCGGCCTCCGCTCCTGACGGGCGCGATCCACGGCCCGGGCGATCGTCTCGCCCACAACGGCGCCCATCGAGCCGCCGATAAAGGCGTATTCCATGGCGCTGAGCACCACCTCGTGCGGACCGAGCTGGCCCACGGCGTTGAGGACGGCGTCGTTCAGGCCGGTCTGCTCCTGCGCCGCGCGCAGCCGCTGCTTGTAAGGTTTTACGTCGGTGAAATTCAGCGGGTCGGTGGAGCACAGATTGCCGTCGACGAGCTGATAACCGGGCTCGAGCAACAGGTCGATGCGCTGGCGCGCTCCGATTTTGAAATGATATTGGCACTTCGGGCAGACATTCAAATTGGCTTCGAGATCGGCCTTGAAGATGACCGCCCGGCAGTTCGGGCACTTGGTCCACAGGCCTTCGGTGCGCACGCGCCGGTCGCCGCCGTCAGGCGGCTCGGGACCGCCCCCGCCGGGAGAGTTATCGCCGTCTTCGCGCTTGAACCAGGACATGAGCCTGGGATCATTCTAAATGGAAGACCGGAGCATTCCACGCAGGATGCCGTCACACCGAACACCCGTGCGATCGCGAAGACCGGCTATGTTGCATGGAGTCGTTGTGGATATGGGCTTCCTCGCGGTGAAACTGCCATGCTCCGCAAGGAATGGTGTTGATTCCGGATCGGTGAAGGCGCCTTGGAGATTTCGCGTTCCGTCATCACGATGAGCACGACCGGCCTGATCGTACTGGTGGCCGGCGTGGCAGCGTGCCGTCACGAACTCGCGCGAGGACCGCTGCACGAGCGCATGATCGCCCTCGGCCGGGTCTTTGTCGCCGCGCCCTTGGCGACCTTCGGCGGGCTGCACATGGCCGCGGCCAGGGGGATCAGCACGATGGTCCCGGCGTACATGCCGTGGCGTCTGTTCTGGGCGTATCTCGTCGGCATGGCGCTCATCGCCACCGGGCTGAGCCTGATTGCGGGAAGGCTGGTGCGCTGGTCGGCGCTGCTGAGCGGCGCCATGCTGCTGGCGTTTGTGCTTATGCTCCACGTTCCGAATACCATTGCGAACCTGCACGACCGGTTTGCCTGGGCGGTGCTGCTGCGGGACACGGGGTTCGCATCGGGACTGCTGGCCTTGGCCGGCAGCACGGGCTCGCCGGGGTCGGGCTGGAGGAGATTGCTGACTCCGGCGCGGATCGAATTCTCGATTACCGCTCTTTTCTTCGCCGTCGAGCACTTTCTCCATCCCGAGTTTGCGCCGGGCGTGCCGCTTTCAAGATTGACGCCGCCGTGGATTCCCGTGCCGCGGCTGTGGGGGTACGCCATGGGAACGGTGCTGCTGGCCAGCGGCGCGATGCTGCTGGTCAACCGGCGGACACACGAGGCAGCCGCGTGGCTGGGCTTCGCCGCGGCGGTCGTGGTGGTGGTCATCTATGTTCCCATGCTGGGGCCTGTTCATGGCACGGCGGAGGCGGTCGATTCCATCAACTACGTGGCGGACACGCTGCTCTTCGCGGGAACGGCGCTGATCGTCGCCGAAGCGTTGGGTCGACCGCAAGTCGCCGCGATGCACGGCGAGCTCTCCGATTGACCGCTCAGTATTCGATCCCGCGCTGCGCGAGAATGCCTTTCTGATAGGCGTGCTTGACCTCGCGCATCTCGGTGACAGTGTCCGCCAGCTCGACCAGCGTCGGGTGCGCGTTGCGGCCGGTAAGGACCACGTGCACCAACTCGGGCTTGCCGCGAAGAGCCTCGGCCACCCTGGCCGGGTCGAGCATTCCATAACCGATGGCGTAGTTGATCTCGTCGAGAATCACCATGTCCCACTCGCCCGATCCGATCGCCGCTCGCGCTTCCTCCCAGGCTGCTTCGACGAGGCGAACGTCCTCCGGGTCGGTCTCGGCGCCGCCGATCTTCACGAACCCCCGGCCCATTTGGCGGATGACGAAATTCTGCCCGAAGCCGGCCACGGCATCCAGCTCGCCGTAGTGCCACGAGCCTTTGAGGAACTGCAGCATCAGCACCTTCATGCCATTGCCCACGGCGCGCAGAGCCGTGCCCATCGCGGCCGTGGTCTTGCCTTTGCCCGGGCCGGTGTTGATGAGGATGAGGCCTTTGCGGGAATCAGTCATAAACAGGAGTCGGTGATCAGAGATCAGGTGTCATTTGTTGTCCGGCGCTCGCCAATCCCAAAGGCGACGGGAGAAGATGGCAAAATAAATCGCGCTCGGCGCGCCTTCGTTTTTCGCAGTCTGCATTTGTGCTCGTGAGGTGATGAGAACGATGAACTGATCTCTGACCCCCCTGATCTCTGATCCCTGCCGTCAGTGGCCACAGTGATACGGATGCCCCGCCAGAATTGTAAATGCCCGGTAGATCTGCTCGGCCAGCATCAGGCGGGCCAGCGCGTGGGGCAGTGTCATGGTTCCCAGAGACAGCAGCAGGTCGGCGCGCCGGCGGGCCGCTTCCGACCATCCATCGGGCGGGCCGACGGCAAAGACCAGGTGCTGCGCGCCTCCATCGCGCCGCATGCCAACCCATTCGGCAAAGGCTTCGGAGCTCATCCGGCGACCCCGCGCGTCGCAGAGGACGGCGATCGCGGGCGCGCGTCCCTTTTGCTTTTTGAGCCAATCGAGCAGGGCGTCTTCGGAGCGAAACGACGCGGTTTCGCATCGGGCGAAGAGAGAACAGCGCTGCATGTAGTCCGTCGTGAGCGACTCGAAACCATCCCTGGGGGCAAGGCGCGAGCCAATATGCACGAGGGAAACCTGCATGGCAAAAGAGAATAAATCAACCGGTCTGGAAGGTTCGCCCTATTCGCGCTTGCAAAGACAATGTGACGATCGGCTTCCAAAAAGTGATGAAGCCACCATTTTTTGGGATACTCTCCCTGGATTCTCCAATTTGTCATATCCTGGTCGGTCACCGATATCCCGACGTTCGTCCCTTATCCTTGTATTTTGAGCAACTTCGACGAGGATACGGGGATTGGAAAAGTTTGGCATTTGTAATGCTCTTATCGCCAATGGTCAATACCCCTATCTCTCTGTCCAATCTTGGGAACGTGCACGGCAACCGGCAGTCCGAAGGATGAAAGCCATTGCTTGACTTCCTCATTCATAACGTACTTTCTCAACAGCTTGACACGCGAATCGGACCCCGACCCCAACCGAGACGCTAGATGAACGATCTTTGGCGCGGGACTATCCCATAAAGGACGACCCGCCCATACGGAACATCCTGGAGGAGTTCAATGCGATTCACCCAATTCTGGAAGAATGCGGCCTTGGCGCTGAGCATTCTCGCCGCCTGCTTTGCGGCCAGCAACTGTACCCCTGTCGCCCAGGCACAAAACTCCGTCACGGGTGCGTTGAGCGGCGTCGTTGAGGACGGTACCGGTGCAGTCGTACCCGGCGCGACCGTAATCCTCATCAATACAGCTACCGACGCAAAGCAGACCGTGATCTCGAATGCGGAGGGGCATTACACCTTCTCGCTGCTCAATCCCGGGCTCTACAAGCTCTCCGCCTCGGCCGCTGGCCTGCAATCCGAGACCATCCAGGCATCGGTCATCCTGGGCACTACAGTTCCGATCGACATCAAGGTTACGCCCAAGGGCGACAAGACGATCGTCGAAGTGACATCGACGACCCTGCCGCTGGTCGACACGCAGAACGTGGCGCTGGCAACGAGCTTCAACGAGCAGCAGATCCAGGAACTGCCCACGCCGGGTGGCGACGTGACCACGGTGGCCTTCACGGCTCCGGGCGTGGTGGTCAACGTCGGCGGCGAATACGGCAACTTCAGCTCCGATGGCTTGCCGGGCATCTCGAACCTGTTTGTCCTGAATGGCTTCGACAACCAGGATCCATTCCTGAACCTGAACAACTCGGGCAGCTCCAACCTGACGCTGGGCCAGGGCGAACTGGCCGAAGCAACCGTGGTGCAGAACGGATATAACTCCCAGTACGGGCGAGCCGCCGGCGCCATCATTAACTACACGACCAAGTCCGGCAGCAACAGCTTCCACGGCATGGCCGACTATAACTATGACGGCACGGTGCTGAACGCCAACGGCTGGTTCAACAAGTTCGACCAGATCTCCGGCGGGCAACCGAACCAGGCGCCCCACGCCGTTTCCAATGAATGGGCGCTCAATACCGGCGGGCCGATCATCAAGGACAAGGTTTTCTTCTTCGGCGACTGGGAAGGCCTCCGCTATGTCCTGCCCGGATCGAGCGGCTTCCTGACTTTCCCCTCACCCCAGTTGGATACGTACATTTCCAGTAAAGTCCCCGCGGCCGCGCAATCCTTCTACGCGCTGGCTCTGGCTGACTTCAAGAAGTCGCCGGCCTACCAGGTTGCAAAGCCGGTCACCAATGGAAAGGCGCCGAATCAGGACGGAAACGACGCGCTGGGCTGCGGAATTGCGTCCTACGGCGGCCTGCAAGGTACCGCGGCGCCGGGGGGCGGCGTATTCGGATCGAGCGTCCCCTGCATGCTCGTTGGCTCGGCGAGCGGCAACAACGTCAACAAGGAGTGGTTGTTCACCGGACGGGGCGACTGGGTGGTCAGCGACAAGCAGAAGCTCTATGGCCGCTACAAGATGGACCGCGGCAGCCAGCCGACTTCGACCAGCTTCATCGATCCGCTCTTCAGCGCGCTGTCGATCCAGCCGGAATACGAGGGGCAATTCAACGATAGCTATGTGATCAGTCCCACAAAAACCAACGTCTTTGTGGCCGCCGCAAACTGGTATTCGGCCTACTTCGGTCCGGTGAATGTGCCGGCCTCGCTGGCCGAGCTCCCGGCCAATCTCTACTACACCGATTACGGCCTCGACGGCAGCGGCGTGAACGGCTCCCCCGGGTTACCTTCGGAGGGCGTGCCCTTCTATCTCACCCAGGGGCGCAACGTCGCGCAATATCAACTTGAGGACGACTATAGCTGGATCATTGGCAAACACACCGTGAAATTCGGCGAGAACTTCCGCCGCGATCTGGTCTCCGACTACGATTCGCAGATCGGAACCATCTTCCCGTATATCTTCTTCTTCTCCCTGGGCGACTTCTCGTCGGGGCAGCTTTCGTCCACTTCGCCTTGGGTCTACTATAACCAGTTCAACCAGGCATTTACCGCGACCACAACGGCTCACGTAGCGGTTTACAACATCGGCATGTACGCACAGGATGAATGGCAAGTGCTGCCGAGCCTGAAGCTGACGATCGGCGCGCGCATCGACCGCACCGGAAATCCGCTTTGCCACCAGGGCTGCTTCGGCAACTACGCTGGCGGCTTCCCCGGCACCGGAACCGGATGGAGTGCCACCGTGAACCCGGAGAACTGGCATCCGTTCCCCACCGTGCAGCATGTCAACCTGCAGCCGCGCGCGGGCTTCAATTACAGCTACAACCCCAAAACCGAAGTCCGCGGTGGAATCGGAATCTTCTCCGACCTGTATCCTGCCGGGTTCGTGGACGGCGTGATCCAGAACTTCCCCAACTACAACACCGAGACGATTTACTTTGGCGACATGAACGTCAGCGGGCCCGGAACGGTCGGCGCGGATGCCGTTACGGCAAACACGGCCGTGCAGAGCGGGTTCAAAGCCGGTCTGGGGCCGGGAGCTGTGGCGCAGCAACTCTTCGCGCAGGGCGTTCCGTTCACGCCTCCGGCCTTCAACGCCTACTTTTCGGGAACGTTCAAGGTCCCGGAATACCTGGAATACAGCTTGCAGTTGCAGCGCCAGCTTACGCCGAACGACGCCGTCATCGTCACCTACGCCGGCAACTACGGCTACGATGGCGTTCTTCAGGATCCTTGGCTCAACGCGGCCACCGGCCGCTTCGGCGACGCTCCGGGATCGTTCGGATCCTGGGGAGCGGGAGGCGGCTTCGAGGGCAAATTGTTCCCGGTCACGCCGCCCGATCCGCGTTTCGCCCGAGTCACCGCCTACACCAACAATGGAAAGTCCAACTACAACGGCGGCATGATCACCTACAAGCGCACCGGCGGCGGGCTGACCGGCGAGGTCAGCTACACCTATAGCCATGCATTGGACGATGTCTCCAATGGCGGCGAAGGCGAGCCGTTCAACGGCGGCTCGGTTCTCCAGCAGGTGACGCCGTCGCTTGGCGCCGGCAATCTGAACTACTCCAACTCCGACTACGATATCCGCAACAACCTGGTCGGCGATCTGGTTTACGAGGAGCCATACAAGTTCTCCAACCGCATCGCCAACGAGCTTGCCGGCGGATGGGTTCTCGGCGGCAAGGAGTACTGGCGTTCAGGCGAGCCGTACAGCGTCACCAATGGCGCAGTTCTGGGGAACTACACCAACCTTGGCGGAACCCTCACGGCGGAGCTTGCATCCGGCGAGACACGCTCCTCGGTCACCAACCTGGCCCCGAACTCGCCTCACACCTGCGCCTACACCGGCGGCTGCCTTGTGAAGAGCAACTACGTGGCTTACGGGTCTCAAAACGACTTCGGCACGCTGCCTCGCAATGCTCTCGAGGGCCCGCATTATGCCGACGTCGATCTCAGCCTTCTCAAGAAGATCGTGAAGGCGGAGCGGTTCACTTTCGAGATCGGCGCCAACGCTTACAACGTGCTCAACAAGGTCAACTTCGCACCTCCGGTCAGCGACGTCAGCAATGGCGCCTTCGGCCTGATCGAAAGTGCTGT
>JASHQQ010000343.1 GCA_030039035.1 Acidobacteriaceae bacterium
TCAAACCCTACTGGTTCGGCGGCATGAACCCAGAAAAAATCGACTGGGTCAGCCAGCAGGTTCCCGACGGGCATGACTGGCTCGAATACATGCTCACCAGCGGCCCGTCAGGCTCCGGCATTCCCGCCAACATCTCGCAGCGCCAGCTCGGCGTGCTCGATCATCTCTCCATCGGCGTAGTCTCCGTAGATGCCGCCTTCGCCAGGCTCAAGAGCGAAGCCCGCCTCGCCGATGTCCGCAACGATAGCCACACGCAGATCGGCAAAGACGGCAAAGGCCAGTTCAATCTCTACGACCCCGACGGCATCCGCCTCGAGCTGATGAACTTCCACGCCACGGAAAAGCCGTGCTGCTCGCCGTTCACCGCGGAAGATCCGGCGGAGTGAGCGCCTCAGCTTGCGATGATCGGTCGGTACCCGCAAGGGCCTGGAAGGTCGCCGGAAAACTCCGGGAAGTTCTCTTATCCGGCGCGATCCCCGGTTTCCAGGGCGGAATCCTCTTGCGCCGCCAGACCCGGCTCAAGCTTGCGGGTGTGCTTGGTGACGTACATGGCGGCATCGGCGGCGCTCAGCAGGCTGTCCTTGGTGGCGCCGTCTTCCGGATAAAGGGCGACGCCCACGCTGGCCGAGCCGCGCAGCGTGTAACCGCTCACGATGAACGGAGCATCGAAGCTGCGCTCGAGGCGATGCGCGATCTCTTCGGCCTGCGCGCGATTGCCCACCAGCGGCAGCACGGCGGCGAACTCGTCCCCGCCCAGCCGGGCGAGCATATCGGCGGAACGAAGCTGGCGTTTCATGCGCTCGGCCGCATTCTGAAGATACAGGTCTCCGACGCGATGCCCGTAGACGTCGTTGACCTGCTTGAACTGGTCCAGATCGATGTAGATGAGCCCGAAAACGCCCGCGGTCTCGCGCGACTCCTCGATGAGAGAGGCAACGTACTTCTCGAGGGAGAAGCGGTTGTGGATGTCGGTGAGCTGGTCGAACTCCGAGCGATGGTGCAGGTCGGCATAAAGGCGGCGCGTCTCGATGGCCAGCGCGGCCAGCTTGGTTCCCATCGACAACGCCTCCTGCTCGTCCTGGGCGGCCGGCTCGTCCGGATCGAAGCCCGCCGAGAACACTCCGAGCACGCCGCCCGTGCGGCTGGGAATGTCCATGTGAACCACGCGCAGCCGGCTGGTGTCGACCGGGTGCATGCCCAGCCGCGCGCCGCCGGCAATTTCGCACCAGCAAGGGGCGCCGTGCAGGCGGAAAGATTCCAGATCGGCGATCTCCTCGATGATCTCCGCCAGCGGCCGTGCGCCGTTGATGTCCTCGAGAATGCGGCTGCGCCGTTGCTCGAGCTGCGCCAGTCGCCGTTCCAGAGCCGCCTCGGCTTCAACCCGGGCGGCCAGCGCCGCCGTCTGGCGGGCTACCTTCGACTTCAATGTCCAGCCCCACGCGCCGACGGCAAGGATCGTCAGCAGCAAAGCGCCCACGGCGATGGAAAGGTTCAGGACATTCAGCGGCGAGGGCCGGGCAATCACCGCGATGTCGTCGAGGTTGCGCATCAGGATGTCGAAGGGAACGCGGCCGACGAAGGGATTGGACTCCGACAGGATGCAGATTCCGGTCACCTGCACCTTCGATCCCAGCGGAATCTCCTTTGTCGGAGGTGTAACCGCCGGGGCCTCGCCCACCGCCGACGGATGACGGTAGATCGCCGAGAAAAGCTGGCCCTCTGAAGCCAGAACATATACGTCCTGCGTGGCCTCGCGCACCGCCGCCACCACCGTGGCCTCGATCGAGACCAGATCGAAGATATGCTTGCTCGTCGCCAGCAGTTCGGGTGTCTCTTTTTGCGGAATCGCCGGCTCGTATTCCGGGCGCTCCTGGATTTCGCCGCCGGTGAGAGTCAGGAATCCGTTCTGCACCGCGGGAAAGCCGATGGCGTCGGCCTCGTTGCCGATGCGCAGCGGGGCCGGCGTCTGCGTGTGGATCCAGAGGCTCCTCGAGCCGTCCTGCAGCACCAGCATCGAACCCGGTTGATAGTAGGTGATGGTTCCATGGACCCGGACCCGTTGCGTGAGATCGTGCACATGGTACGCCGTGAGGATCTGGCCCAGCGGCGTGAGAGGAATGGACCATGGATCGGCGCCGGCGCGATGAAGTACCTTGACGTCGGCGAGCGAAGTGACATGGAGCAGGATCCCCGTCTGCTGCATCTTGCCGTCGAAACGCCCCGAAGCCGCTCCGGTGACTTCGACATCGGCGTCGACCAGCCCGGCCAGAGCCGCGCTGTCGTTGCTGTCGATGGTGGCGTCGATCGGTCCGCCATCGGAGATCGTCTCCAGGCTGATGGAAGCCACGTCCGAGCTTCGTACCAGGTCGGCGGTCCGGACGCGGGCGCGCACGGAGACGTACCGGCAGTCCAGTTCGGAGCGGATCAACCGGTCGAAGCTCGCCGGTTCCGGCGCGGGTCGGGACCCGTGGCGCAGCAACACAATGTCGCTGCTCAGCACATACGGGCGAAAGCTCGGCTGCGTGGTGCCGCGAATGAGGATGCGATCGCCGGGAGCCAGATGGGCGCCGGTCGTGGCCATGACATAAATGGCCACGTCGCCGTCCTGCACGAACAGCGTTTTTTCGTAGGCGCGGAAGTAGGTGACGGTGGCTTCAAACGCTACCGGCAGAAGATGGCTGGCTTCAGGGTTGCTGAGGGCATGAATGGCTTTCAGCGTGGTCAGCGGCGCCGGCGCGGCTGCCGAGGCAACCGCGGCCCACGATAAAACCGCCGCCGCTGCTGTCCATCTCTTCATCGAACCGAGTGCCACCACATCGCGCGCGGACGAAAAACACCCTCGGATTGCTCATCGGCAGTCTTCGCCGCTTGCTTCACCGCGGGACGGACGGTCGCGAGCCGCGGGGAAAGGCATTTCTCCGCACGCCGCCGGGATCCCATGGGAAGGCTTTTTGTTGACTGATGTTACGCCGCGATGAATCGCGCGATCTAACCCTTTTGTGGCAAAGGGCATACGTCTTAGGGCGGCTGCGGAGACCGGGCGATGACTGAGGGTTAACGAACGATCGGGATTTATTCGATTCGGGAATCGGGCTCCAGGTCGAGCTCTTCGGCCACCTTCTCCCGCGTGTTCTTGGTGACGTACATGGCGGCGTCGGCGGCGCTGAGCAGGCTGTCGCGGGTGGTCCCGTCCTCCGGATAGAGGGCAACACCCACGCTGGCCGATCCGCGCAGGGTATAGCCATTCACCGGGAACGGCTCGTCGAAGCTGCGCTCCAGGCGCAGCGCGATCTCGTCGGCCTGGGCCCGGCTGGCGATCATGGGCAACAGGGCGGCGAACTCGTCCCCGCCCAGCCGCGCCAGCATGTCGCCGCCGCGGAGCTGCCGCTTCATGCGCACCGCCACTTCCTGCAGGTAAAGATCGCCCACGCGATGGCCCCAATGGTCGTTCACCTGCTTGAACTGGTCCAGGTCGACATAAATCAGCGCGAAGTTGGTGGCGGTCTCGCGCGCCACGCCGATGCAGGCCTCGAGCTGACGGTCCAGCGAAAAACGGTTGTGCACGTCGGTCAGCATGTCGAACTCCGAACGGCGCACCAGGTCCGAGTAGAGCCGGCGGGTCTCGATGGCGAGCGTAGCCAGCCGGGCGGCGACGGCCAGCGCTTCCGATTCATCGGTCGTCGCATGTTTTTGCGGATCGAACGCGGCATAGAACGCGCCCAGTGCGGCCCCGGTACGGCCCGGAATCTCCTCCCGCGCGATGCGCTGTCCATCGATCGCGGCCGGGTGGCTGCCCAGACGCGCTCCATCCACGACCTCGCACCAGCAGTGCGCGCCGTCGAGTGTGAGCGAGGCCATGGCCGCGATCTCCTCGAGAATCTCGGCCAGCGCCCTGGTGCCGTTGATGTCCTCGAGGATGCGGCTGCGTCGCCGCTCCAGCCTCGCCTCGAACTCGGTGCGCGCGGCGATGGCCGCCGTTTGCCGGCGCACCTTGCGCTCCAGAGTCCAGCCTCTCACCCCCGCGGCCCCCACCACGAGCAGCAGGAAAACCACGGTGAAAACCAGGTTGGGAATGCTCAGCAGAGGCGATCCGGTGATCACCTGGATGTCGTCGGGGGACCGCAGGAGAATGTCGAATGCCACCGGCCCCACGAACGGATCGGAGCCGTAGTACACCATGGAAACGCCGGTGATGCGCACTTTCGCGCCCTGCGGAATCGGCTTCATCGCCGGCAGCCGGTCTCCGGGCATTTCGTCCGGATGGCGGTAGATGGCGGAGAAAAGATGGCCGTCGGCCACCATGACGTACTCGTCGCGATCCACCTGCCTCACCGCCATCACCACCTTCCCTTCGACCGAGATCAGGTCGAAGGCGTTCGTGCCCGAGGCCAGCTCGCTCCACGTCACCGGACGCGGCGCCACCGGCGATGCCACCCCGCTGTCTTCCACTTCGGCGTGGGTCAGCGCCAGCGAGCCGTCGCGCGCGTCGGGGAAGCCGGTGGCGTCGGCGAGATCGCCGATGCGCAGGGGTTGCTCGCTCAGCGTCGAGATCCACAGGCTTTTGGCGCCGTCCTGCAGCACGGCTGCGGAGCCGGGCTCCGAGTAGGTGATGATTCCGTGAACGCGAATCCTCTGCGAGCGGTCGCGAACCGAATAGCCCTTCAGAATCTGGTCCATCGGCGTCACGGGCAAAGAATCGATGCTGGAATCCGGACTCTTCAGAATCGTTATGCCGGAGAGGCTGGGCACCTCCAGAACAATTCCCGTCAACTGCGATTTGCTGTCGAATTTGCCGGCTACGGCGCCCGTAATCTCCACGTAGGAGTCCAGCAGATGCTTCAGCAGTTTGCCATCGTTGCCGACCACCGTGGCGTCGATGTATCCGCCATCCATCAGCAGCTCAACGTAGATGCTGCTGACCGTTCCATACTCGACGACATTGGCGCTGCGCACCCGCGCGCGTACCGAAACCCGCTTGCAGTCGAGTTCGGAGCGGATCAGTTGCTGATAGCTGGCAGGCTGGGGAGCCGGCAACTCGCCGTGGCTCAGGAAGACGACCTCGCTGGCGAGCACGTCCGGCCGGAAACCGGCCCGGCTTTTGCCGCGCAGAAGAACGCGGTCGCCCGGCCGGATCTCCAGACCCTTCCGCGTCTCGGCATAGACCGCGAATTCGCCGTCCTGGACGAAGAGATCGACGTCGTTTTTGGCGTAGTACGTCACCGTGCCTTCAAAGGCAACAGGGAGGCCTTGAGTTGCTTCGCCGTTGGTAAGAGTACGAAAGGCGCGCAGTGTCGTTATCGGCGCGGGTGCGGCTGCCCAGGCAGCCGCTGCCCATCCCAGCAGAAAAGCGATGGCGGCGGCCGTTTTTTTTGATAGCCTTCCCATGCGGTTGCCTGGCAGTCGCGGTTCGGACTCCCTGGAACTCTCGATTTGGTTCTCTGCGGGGATTGCTGGAGTTCCTGCCTGCGTGTCCGGATGGTTTGCCGGCCGAACCGTCGGCATGTCCCTTCGGTCGGCGACCATCGAACCCCAATCCGCCCTTTATCGTAGTCTCTGTCCTGATTCGACTTAATAGCCCTTTCGGGGCAGGGATGGGGACGACCGCGCCAGAGAATCGCCGCGGGATCTCGCCGCGGATTGAACGCATTGGCCGGGCTGCAAGGTGTCTGGATACAATACGCCGGGAGGGAAACGCCCCATGCCGGACACTCCAGAGCCGCCCAACCTGCTTACCCCCGCTGCGGCCAGCGGCACCCAGGCCCTGCCCACCCGCCACATTCGCGTCATCGGCGTTCCCCTGGACATGGGCGCCAGCCGCCGCGGCGTCGATATGGGCCCCTCGGCGATGCGCGTGGCCGGGCTGGAGGCGCGCCTCGAAGCGCTCGGCCATCAGGTCGCCGACTGCGGCAACATTCGCGTGGAGATCGCCGAAACCCAGACCTGGGGCAGCGATAACGCCCGCTATTTGAGCCAGATCGCCGAAACCTGCACACGCACCGCCGACGCCGTGGTCAAGACCCTCGAAGACGGCATGACCCCGCTCCTCCTGGGTGGCGACCATTCCCTGGCGGCCGGCTCGATCTCCGGCGTCTCCCGCTTCTATCGCCGCCAGAACCAGAAGATCGGCGTGGTGTGGATCGACGCCCACTCCGATATCAACACGCCCGAGACCTCGCCTTCGGGCAATGTCCATGGCATGCCGCTGGCGGCGCTGCTCGGCCTGGGCCCGGAGCTGCTCGGCAACATCTACGGCTACGCGCCCAAGATCGACCCCGAAAACACGGTGCTGGTCGGCGTGCGCGACATCGACGCCGCCGAGCGGGCCAACATCCGCCGCGCCGGCATCGCCGAGGTCTACACCATGCGCGACATCGACGAGCGCGGCATGCGCTCGGTGATGGAAGACGCGCTGCGCGCCGCCGGCCGCGGCACCGCCGGCTACCACGTCTCGCTGGACATGGACTGGATCGACCCGGAAGACGCACCGGGAGTGGGCACGCCGGTGCGCGGCGGAGCCACCTACCGCGAAGCGCACCTGGCCATGGAGATCATCGCCGACCACGGCCGTCTGCTCAGCTTCGAGATCGTCGAAGTGAACCCCGTCATCGACGAGCACAACCGCACCGCCGACCTGGCGGTGCAGTTAGCGTGCTCTGCGTTTGGGAAGAAGATCCTCTGATCAAGCTGAGCGATGTAACAGGGCGCGATTCCAAAGGTTGATGGAAGGCAGCTGGGCGATGGGAACAAGTGTCAGGGCACGAGTTTACTCGTGCCAAAAACGCCCTTCCTTCGAGGTGGGGCTTCAGCCCCTGAACGGAGGTTTGGGAGCTCTTCAGAGCCTCTCAGCTGCGCTCTGCTCGCGTTCATCTACGCCAGAACCGGCAACAACTCCGTCTCGCACCGGGCAAACTGCTCTCGAATCTCTCTTGCCCACACGATAGCTGTTTCTTTCGGGGTTATCGGATTGCTCGTCCTCGCCGGGAAACCGTCGTACGTTTTTCCTTCCAG
>JASHQQ010000057.1 GCA_030039035.1 Acidobacteriaceae bacterium
GTCGCAGAACGAGCGCTCGAGCCGATCATCGGCTTAAGGTATGGGCTGCTCCCGTATTTGACTCGGTATGCTTCATCTATGCGGTCGTTGACCGGGCCACTCACCGGTTCGAAAGAAACTTCTTTCGTCAATCCTGCTGCCGTGATCTTCCCCGCCCGCTGCCGCATCGCGGCTTGATACCAACGAGAGCTTTGTCCACTGTAGGCGCGAACGTAGAGTGCGTCGTCCACCGCCACCGACCAGATCCACGTTGGCGTGCCATAGGTCGAGCCGTTCTCGCGAAACGGCGAGATATGCAAGTCGTCGGATTCGGCGATCTTGCGTAGTTCGTCTTTTGACCAAGCGATTATCGAAGTTTCTCCTCGCATTCTTCACCTCTCTTCTCTTCAGGAATTGGCGACTTTGGGCTCAATGCGCGGTAAATCCCCCGTTATCCTGAGGTGTGAGCGCGGACTGGGGAGGATTCGATGGATTCATTACTTGTACTCCGTTTGCATGAATGGCAAGGGATCAGTAGTGCTCCCACTCGACTGACCAGTGTTCATCGGATCGAGCGGAGCGGATGACCAGGTGGCCGTCGTTTGTGAATTGATAGATACGAGGGAGATCCTTTCCAACAAGGAGATCGCCCGTATTCGCGCCCGTCACGTGATGAGTGAGCGTGTGCGTCGCCTCATCGATGTCGTAGGTGCCGAATGACGATTCATACCCGTTACGGACGTATTCATTGTTGATATCGTGCTGAGCTTCGGGATACATCAACTGCACCGACACGTGCCCATCTCGCGTGTAGATCAGCATGCCTTCCGGCTGTAACCCGGTTCGACTTTTCCCATCGGAGCCTGGCGTATCGATACGGACCAGGTGCCACGCACCGATCAACTTGTCTCGCGCGCCATCGGCCCTTGCTGTCTGCGCCGACGCAGACAGCCCGAAGGTCATTGCAACAACAAGGACGATCCCGGCGGTGGTCTTCATCCCGCGAGCGCTGCTCATCGCCCCACCAGCGACTGATGAAATGGGGAATAGCGAGCGCCCTCCAGCCTGATTTTTGAGGAAGCCACCCCAAGAGACTGCACTTCATCGGCCGTCAGTGAGAGGTTCGCGGCGCCCAGATTCTCCTCAAGACGCGAAAGCCTGGTTGTGCCAGGAATGGGAACTATCCATGGCTTCTTCGCGAGCAGCCATGCCAGGGCAATCTGTGCCGGCGTAGCCTTCTTCGTCTGGGCAAATGCGGCAATCACATCCACCAGGGCCTGATTGGTCCTGCGATTCTCTGCGCTGAAACGCGGGACCGTGTTACGGAAATCGGTGCTGTCGAACCTGGTATCGGCGTCGATCTTACCCGTCAGAAAGCCCTTGCCAAGCGGACTGAACGGCACAAAGCCGATGCCAAGCTCTTCAAGCGTCGGTATGACTGTCTCTTCCGGCTCGCGAAAAAACAGCGAGTACTCGCTCTGTAGTGCAGCAACCGGCTGAACGGCATGAGCGCGGCGGATTGTCTTTGCGCTCGCCTCCGAAAGGCCAAAGTGCTTCACCTTGCCCTCTTGAATGAGATCCTTCACCGCGCCCGCCACATCTTCGATCGGGACGTTGAGATCGACGCGGTGCTGGTAGTAAAGATCGATAGCGTCGACTTTCAGGCGCCTAAGCGATTCCTCTGCCACATGCTTGATGTGCTCGGGCCGGCTGTTCAAAGCGCTCCATTTCCCGCCGTCCTGAGGATTCGCCTCCCAGCCGAACTTCGTTGCGATCACGACCTTGCCGCGATAAGGCGCAAGCGCTTCGCCGACGAGCTCTTCGTTGATCAAAGGCCCGTAGACCTCGGCGGTATCGAAGAACGTGACACCTCTTTCGACCGCGGAATGGAGGAGCGTGGTCATCTCCTTCGTGTCCTTTGGAGGGCCATAGGAAAAGCTCATCCCCATACAGCCAAACCCCAGGGCCGATACTTCCAGTCCGCCGTTGCCTAATTTGCGCTTCTGCATTGCGAATCTCCTCTTGTTGTGGCGCGAGCCGTACCTGTACTACAAAGATTAAGATGAATTCGTTGATGAAACAATCCGGTTGCCGTCGCAAAGCGTTATGAATATCATTCATGAATAATGAGAAGCGATTTGGCAGAGCTCTCCGCATTCCGAACGGTCTCGGAAGAGCGCAGTTTTACGCGCGCAGCTATCCGGCTGGGCATTTCACAATCCGCGCTTAGCCACTCCATGCGAGGCCTCGAAAAGAGATTGGGAATTCAGCTACTCGCGCGCACCACCCGAAGCGTTTCGCCGACAGCCGCTGGTGCAGCGCTCCTGAAGGATCTGGCGCCCGCCCTGGAACGAATCGAACGAGCCGTTGCGGAAACGCGCAAGCAACGGGAAACTCCATCGGGTCGGATCCGAATCATCATTCCGAGGACGGCAACTAAGATGGTGATTCTCCCCAAGCTGGCGCGCTTCGCTCGCGCTTACCCAGAGATCGTATTGGAGGTTACTTCTTCCAACGACCCGGTCGATCTGGTGGCCGGAGAGTACGACGCTGGCGTCCAACTTGGTGAGTTCATCCAGCGGGACATGATCGCCATCCCCGTAACCAAAGAAATGCGCCTTGCGGTGGTTGGCTCTCCGGCGTACTTTGAAACGAACCCCATACCGCGACACCCGCAGGATCTGAAAGACCATGCCTGCGTTGGGTTCCGCTTCAGCAACAGCCTCTATCGGTGGGAGTTCGAAAAAGGCCGCAAGGCGCTCACGGTCAGCCCTCAGGGCCCGGCATCCTTCGATGATCCGGATCTCGTTATCCAGGCGGTTCTCGACGGAGTGGGGATCGGGACAGCAATGGAAGACACCCTCGGAGATTTGATTGCCGAGGGACAATTGGTTCAGGTCCTCAAAGACTGGTGCCCCTCATTCCCCGGATATTTTCTCTACTATCCAAGCCGCCGGAATCAACCAGCCGCCCTGGCCGCCTTGATCGACACGCTTCGATTGTCGAAGTGAAAACCTGACACTCTGCTCATGCACGCATGTCAATTGTCGCGTTCGGGCTGATTCACTCATTCAGACCCGTTGCTTCAACGAAGGAGTGAATGGGTAGTGAGCCTCGGGCATGGTTCGGCCATTCACCTGGACACGGGTCGCCTACGCTTCCTTGTGCCGCGGCCGTGCGATCACCTCTGGAACCAGAAGGGAGCATGGGCCGTTATACGGCCATGCGGCGCTGGGGCTGGCGATTCGCGCCTGCTGGCCTCTCCTGGCCGAAGACCTCGCGATACACCGCGTTCAGGTCGCCGAGCGCGTGAGCGCAATCGCCCGCGAAACTTGAGCCGTGCATAATAGCGAGCGTTTTCGGATTCAGGTCGGCAAGCTTTTTGAGGTTCTGTGCGGTAATCGGCGAGTAAGGAACGTATTCTGCCAGGATGCCCGCCTGATAGGCCTTCATCGCTTCATGCGAGCGGCCAACGACATCGTCGGAAGTGATCGGCTCGCCGTCGCCGGCCTGGTGGAACAGGTCCGGGCAGAACAGCGTTCTCTGCGTCTCTTCAAACAGTGCGCCTGCATCCCGGCCGTGCGGCAAATGGGGCGTCCGGCAATAGCGAAAGCGCAGCTTCCCCGTTGAAAACGATTCGCCGTCGGCAAGCGCGCGGGCTTCGCGGCCAATGAAGTCATTCACGCAGACCAGCGCGCTGACCTGACTGCAGACCACGTCCGCACGGGGTGCCGCGCCCAGCCATTCGTGGAGCGCACCACACTCATCGGACTCAAAATGGCTAAAGCTGATGTGGCGCAAATCCGGGACGTCGATGAGCCTGGATACCGCTTCGCGAATTTCCGCGTGCATTCCCCGCAGGC
This sequence comes from Acidobacteriaceae bacterium, assembly GCA_030039035.1. GTDB lineage: Bacteria > Acidobacteriota > Terriglobia > Terriglobales > Acidobacteriaceae > Telmatobacter. Next base: position 3,843 of record JASHQQ010000057.1, read on the forward strand.
CGGTGTGAAACAGTAACGGTTCACAGTGTCTGCGAGGTGGGAAGGGAAGTGAACCCGAACGCAAAATCCCACATCCAAAAGCGCATGATTCGCAAACTCAAATCCGGACAATTTCGTTTGTATTCGAAAACGAAGAACGCGGAAACGGGCAATCGCCGCAATCTGGGGACGTTCGCAACAATGGCACAGGCCCGGCAACACGAGCGCGAGGTGCAGAATTTCAAGAAACACTAAAGACCGTGAATCCGCTGGCCGGGCAAAAGAGCGCCGCCCGCTCGCTCGGTATCGCGCGAAGCGTGATTTCAACGTGACTGCCGAGCCGCGCGGCGATCGGCAAAAGCGCAGCCCAGGGCGCCCAGGGGAGAAGCCGCCCTTTGTGGTGCAAAAGCATGCCGCCACGCGCTTGCACTACGATTTCAGGCTCGGCTGGAACGGAGTGCTGAAGAGCTGGGCAATTACGAAAGGCCCCAGCTACGATCCTGGCGACAAGCGGCTCGCCGTGCAGGTCGAGGATCACCCGTGGGATTACCGCACCTTCGAAGGGACCATTCCACAAGGGCAATATGGCGGTGGAACGGTGATGGTGTGGGACGAGGGAACCTGGGAGCCGCTCGGCGATGTCGATCAGGGATTGGGAGACGGCAACCTGAAATTTGAACTGCATGGGAAAAAGCTGAAAGGCAAGTGGGTGCTGGTTCGCATGCACGGTCGCGCCGGAAACGGGGATAAGGCGAATTGGCTCCTGATCAAGGAGAAGGATGAATTTGCCCGAAGGCCCTCCGACAAAGCGATCACCGGGGAGGCGCCGGACAGCGCGGCAAGCGGGCGAACCATGGAGCAGATCGCGGCAGGCAATGGAAGGGTTTGGAATTCGAACCGGCGGAACAGAGATGGCGTGGGTAAGTCGGCGCATTCAGTGGAACGGATTTCGCCGCTCACCCGGCGCGGGAAACCGGATTCAGGCCGGTCGCTGGAACTCAGGCACACACCGCGGGAAAAATTCCCCGGCTTCATTGCGCCGCAACTGGCGCAGGCCACGACGACGGTCAGGGCGGGCGGCGAATGGTTGCACGAGCTGAAGCTCGACGGTTACAGAATCCAGATTCAGATCCATGCGAAGGAGAAGGGCAGCGCAAGGCAGGGAAGAGTGAGGCTGTTGACGCGCAAGGGGCTCGATTGGACGGCCCGCATGCCGGAGATTGTCAATGCAGCGTCGAACCTCAACGTCTCGAGCGCGATTCTCGATGGAGAAGCGGTTGCGCTCGACAAGCGCGGCGTGAGCAGCTTCGCCGATCTGCAGGCGGCGTATTCGGAGGGCCGACAGGGCGAAATCACCTGTTTCGCATTCGACCTGCTTCATCTGGACGGGCTCAATCTGCGCGGTCTGCCCCTCACCGAGCGCAAGCAGATGCTGGAGCGGGTGCTGCAGGATGCCGGCGACAGCGGACGATTGCAATTCAGCGAAGGAATCGTGGGCAACGGACAAAAGGTCTTCGAGAAGGCTTGCGCGCTCGGCGCAGAAGGAATCATCTCCAAGCTGGCATCGGCCAAATATACTTCCGGTCGCAGCGGCGCCTGGCTCAAGCTCAAGTGCCGCCTCGAGCAGGAATTCGTGATTGGCGGATTCACCCTGCCGTCGAAGGGGACGGTTGGCGTCGGCGCGCTGCTGCTGGGCTACCATGAGGGCAACCAACTGCGCTATGCCGGGCGAGCCGGCACCGGCTTCACCCAGACCACGCACAGGATGTTGCGCGCCAAACTCGATCGAATGGTACGGAACCAGCCGCCGTTCGCCGATCTTCCACGAGAGGTGCGTCGCGGTGCGCACTGGGTGAAGCCGGAACTCGTTGCCCAGGTCGCGTTCTCCAACTGGACGAGGGATAACCTTGTGCGACAGGCGGCGTTTCAGGGGCTTCGCGAAGACAAGCCGGCGCGCGAAGTGGTGCGCGAGACGGCGGCCGGAGGCGACGAAACGGGTCTTCGCCCGTCGAAATCGCACCGCAGGCCGGAGCGGGTCTCGCGGCAGAGAGAGAAGAGCCCGATGAAGGAAACCAGTCCAACGATCACCCATCCGGACAAGGTGCTCGATGCGGAAAGCGGAATCACCAAGCGGCAGCTCGCCGATTACTACGCTGCGGTCGCGGAGCACATGCTTCCGCACATCGTCGACCGGCCGCTCAGCGTCGTGCGGTGTCCCAACGGCACCAGCAAGGCATGCTTCTTCCAGAAGCACGTGGGGGTGGGCTTGCCGGCCGGGGTGAAGAGCCTCCCGATCCGGAATCGCAAGACCGGCGAGAACGAGGAGTTTCTCACTGTCGACTCCGCTGACGGGCTGGCCGGGCTGGCGCAAATGGGCGTGCTCGAGATTCACCCCTGGGGTTCGCGCAATGGCTCGCTCGACAAGCCCGACTGCATGGTCTTCGATCTCGATCCGGATGCGTCCATCCCATGGGAAGTGCTGGCAGAAACGGCGCGCGAGCTCGCAAAAAGGCTGAAGAAAGCGGGACTCGGGAGTTTTTTGAAGAGCACCGGCGGCAAGGGTCTTCATGTCGTGGTACCCATTGAGCCGGAGCATGATTGGGCGACAGTGAAGGATTTCGCCCATCGTCTTGTAACGGATCTGGAAAAGACCCACCCCGAACTCTACGTAACGAAGATGACGAAGGCAATGAGGAAAGGCCGCATCTACCTCGACTACCTGCGGAACGATCGCGAAGCAACCACGGTGGCCCCGTTCTCGCCTCGCGCCCGAAGCGGCGTGCCCGTGGCAATGCCGCTGGGCTGGAGCGAACTCAACGCGGATCATGCGCCGGCTTTTCACGTATCCGACTTCGCGCAGTGGCGGAGCCGCCTGGGCCGCGATCCGTGGGCGAAGATGCCGCGCACCCGGCAGAAACTCTCTCTCAGGACGATGCGATGAGAGCAAACCCGTGCGAGGTCGAGGCGTACGGGGCCTTCATCCTGCCTTGCATTCCGAAATCGGCTCCGTCTCAACGGTACGCAGCGTGCCCTGCGCCCGCGCCTGCGGCGGAATGTGCGCCACGATCTCGCGTTCGACCTTTTCGACAGACATCGGCGGGACGACGACGATTCCCCCGATGAAATCGTTCAGCCGGAGGTACGCAGCGCGTGCTTCCTCCAGAAATTCGAGTGGATACTCGGGCTTTCGTTCCCGCGCCTGGAGCGGTACGGCATCGAGCACAAAGCCGACCTGAGGACGAGGAACGAAACACATGATCAGGCGAAGATAGAGGCGAACGAGCGGATTGCGCAGATTCAGATTCGCGAGCTGGTCGTAGATATAACGGTCGAAGATCACGCAGTCGAGGCCGGATCGCCGCACGCGCCTCATCACGCTGCTGACGGAGACGGCGTCGAGAAAGTAGAGGAAGAGGCGAGCCACTGTCATAAAAGGAGAGCGGACGTTCTTGTCCTTTTTCGCAATCGGCGCGGATGGCGCGCCAACCCCCCGGTCGCCCTTGAAAACCCCGTGGCAGACCTTTTCGCGGACCGGCGTCAGCATGGCGATATCGTCCCAGAAGGAAAGCACGCGGACACGCAGCCCGCATTGTTCCAGGTGCGAATGGAGCAGCCGGATCTGGGTGGTCTTGCCGCCGCCATCGATTCCGGAGAAGCTGACTGTCAGCATGGGCTCGTTTCTTCCGGCATGGCCCGTCACTCCATCGCGGGCAATTCCGGCCTCCATTCAATGGGGACGGCTGGGGCTGGATTTCGAGAGAGCAGCCACCGTGCCCACTGCAACTGCGGCTCCCACGACGGCGCCGGCCTTGATCAGGAACGAGCGCACCCGGCGCTGTTTTGCAGGAGCCATCGCCGCGCCTGCGGGGCGCGTCGACATCACTCCCGCGGGCTTCGCCGCCGGAGCAGCGGCCGTTCCAACGGCGCTCGCCGGCTGCCCCTGCTGCTCATTGTCCTGCGGAGCGGCGCTGCCCTGCGGCGGCTGGGCGGGCGAAGATCCGTTCTGCGACGGCTGAGAGGGAACCGTCGGCTGCTGCTGCGCGGGGCCCGGCTGTTGCGCCGGCAGGATTGCCGCACCTGGGAACGACACCACAAGGAGGATTGCGAGAACCCGAGCCGCAAGGGCCCGGACTCGCCGGGGATGGAAGACCTTCATAACGCTCCTTTCGCAAGGTCCGATTTCGGCTTTGAAGAGAATCTGCCCCGGCGCGGCGCTGCACCGCCACGATGGCAGCCGGGCAGCGGGCAAGGGCGGGCTGAAGTGTTGCGGAATGCGGATCAACGGAAACTTTCCGCAGCCTCTTCGACGCTGTCGAAAACCTGAAACAGCCCGTACACTCCGGTTGCCTGCAGGATTTCGCCCGCGTCGCGCGGAATGGCCGCCAGCCTGACGTCCCCGCTTCGTTTCATCGCCTCCTCGAGACAGCAGAGAAGGATATGGATTGCCGGCCGGTCCATTCGACGGACACGTGAGCAGTCCAGAACGACGCGCGGGCGGTCTGTCTCCATGTGGCTCTCCACCTCGTGCAGAAAGCCGCGTCCCTGCCCTACATCCAGTGCCTCGGGAAACTGCCTCACCTGGATTTCAACCTTCTCCATGGTCATGATCCGCCTTTGATGTGAACTGTATTCCGGGTCCTTTCTCCACGAAGGCCGCATGTCGTCGTGGTCCAGTGTGACGGGAACGATGGTTCAGGCTTCCAGTTCGTGGCTTTCCGGTCCAGGGTCTTTCAGCAGGCTCGCGATCCCGGCTTCGGGATTGCGAATCGCCTGCACGATCACGTTTCGTCCATATCGAAAGAGATTGGCGAGATTCGTGTTGTACCAGCAGCAACTGGTCATTTGCGGGGAAAGCCCGCAGAGGAAGCGGAGTTTGCCGAGTTCGCTGGGTGTCCTGAGGATTGCCGCGGCCAGCCGATGATTTCCATCGAGAACGGTAAGCGGCTCGGTTTCGTCCCGGCCGATCAGGATCACCGCGCCCAGCCTGGCTTCGTCGTTTGCGAACCTGTCGCCGATGGCCGCGATCTTGGCAAGGAATTGGGTATCCATCAGGTCGCGGCGGGTGCGCATGGCCTGGGCAACCTGTGTCACGGAAAAATTCCCGCGCGCCAGCTTGCGCCATTGGGCGCGCGGAAACACGCGAATATCGCCGAGGTCGGCCTCGTTCACCTCCACCTCGTGCCATTTGGTGCCCGCGGGGATCTCCTGCCACAAGGCAAAATGCTTGATGAAAAGCAGCGTCCGCCGCTTGGAGTTTTCGACCGGGTCCTCGAGATTGGGCTGCGCGACGATCTGGCGCAAGGTTTCCTGGTATTTCTGGTAGGTATGGGAATGAAAGTCGCTCTTCAGAAACTCGGCGATGACTTCATCTTCCGAAACACGCCGGATGAGATGGATGGGACGGCCCATCCCGGCCACGAGAAGATCCTTGGGGTCGGTCAGCGAACTGATCAGGAAGGGCAGCGCAACAAAAACGAACATCGCGGCGAGAAGGACGAGCTGGACCAGAATCACCCCGGTCAGAGTGGAGTGATACAGGCAGATGCCCGCAATCAGGGCCCCGCAGAAAGCAAACTGAATCCAGCTCGAATGCGCAATCTTGTATGACATTTCGAAGGAAATGATGACCGCGCTGAGCGAATAGACGACCGTGGTGATGGCGTAGAGAGCCAGAAGATGGGAAACGTGGTATTGACCCGCGCTCTCGAATCCGGCCCCGAGCAATCTCACCCAGATCCGGTTGGGCGCAAGGAAGAGACCCAGCGAGATGGTGGATCCGATGCCAACCACGAGCATGAGCGAGGTTGCAATCACGCGCAGGTCCCTTCGCCCTTCATCGGAAGCTCCCGCGACGATCGGAAAGGTCGAATTGACCACGGCCGACGAGAGGGCGTAGATGACGCGCCCGGCGATCGCGGCGGCCGAATAGATTCCGGCGGCGGACGCGGGGAAAAAGTGCTTGACCAACACGATGTTGTAGTTGTTGATCAGCACCTGTCCGGCAAAGAACACCAGGGCCTGCGACATTTCCCGCATGGCCTGGGACAAGCGAAGCGGATTGGGGACGCGAGGCGACAGCCTGATCCCCACGCCCGTCTGCGCTCCGGCGTAGGCGACGGCCATGGCGATGGCGTTGCCGAGAACGACCCCGGGAACACCGTAGCCCAGCAGCATCAGAAGCATCGACGCGCCGAGCCTGACTGCGCCTTCGAGCACGAGGTTGGCGGCGAGATCGACGAAGCTGCATGCGCCCTGGATATAGCCGCGGCGGCTTCCCAGCGGCACGTAGAATGCCGCTGCCGCGGCCAGCAGGGTGATGAGTTGGGGAGAGGGAAGATTGACGTAATTCGCGACTCCCTGGCGAAACACAATCAGGAACGCGGCGACCAGCAATCCGCACACCCACGAAGCGCGGTGGAACGCCCGGTAGACCGCTGCCTTCGCCTCCGCGGCCGTCTGTTGCGCCACCGCCTTGGCGGCGACGATCTGGAACGAAAGCGTTACGGCGGACAGGATGGTGAGCAGCGTGTAGACAACCGTGGCGTGCGCAAATCCGATCTCCCCCAGCCACCGCGCCACCACGAGGTTGTAGGCGAAGTTGAGGACGGCGGTGAGAGCCGAGCCTGATAGCAGCACCGCGCTGCCCGAGACGATTCGCGCCTGAACAGTCCTCGACTTTGAAATGGAATCATCCACCCGGATCTTTTTGTCCTTGAATAAATCGGCTCTTCGGAGAAGCGGGCGGAAACCGCTCGCAGTCTGCAACAACGAATCCGATGCATGTTTTTGGCTCATGGCTGCTCGCACCGGTGCGGATGCGTTTTCGTACGCCGCGCGGCAACCCCGGCCATCGCTTCATGCTTCTAACTGATTCGACTCATGTTGAAGTGTGCGAGTTTCTGCCTGTCCCTGTTGCTTCTCCTGTCCCACGGATGTTCGAACGGTGGAGCCGGCCAGTCGTCGCGGCTGAAGTACAAAGCCACCGGCATTGCGCCGGAGGAGATCGCCGTCTACGAAGGTTGGTTCGGGCATCCCAGGCACATCTCCGCCGGCTATTCCTCCCACGATCCCGCCGTGATAGCCCGGCAGATTCAACAGGCCAAGGGTCTGGGAATTTCCGCCTTTGTCGTCGACTGGTATGGAGACAGGGAGCCATTCATCGACGCAACCTATGCGGCCGTGCAGAGCATTGCCGCGAAGAACGCCTTCCACGTTGCTATGATGTACGACGAGACCGATGCCGAAGACGACGCCACTGACGAAGCCATCGCCGACTTCACCATGTTTCACGACACCTATCTGGCTTCCGGCGCTGCGGGACGCCAGGCCTACCTGACATTCGATGGCCGTCCCCTGATCTTCATCTTTCCCAAGGGCGGGCATACGGATTGGGACAAGGTTCGCGCCCTCATCGACAAATGGAACCCCGTTCCTATGCTCATCGATGAGAATCTTCCCGGGGCCCACGCCGATGCGTTCGATGGCTTCTACGCGTGGATCAATCCCGGCGACAGGGGATGGGCCGCCGACGGGAGCAATTGGGGGCAGGGTTATCTCGTGAATTTCTATCGGACGATGAAGTCGAAGTATCCCGACAAACTCATCGTCGGAGGCGCGTGGTCCTCGTTCAACGACGCCAAGGCCTCCTGGGGGCTGAACCGGCACATATCGGCCCGCTGCGGCCAGACCTTTGCCGACACGCGGAACCTGTGGCGCTCCGTGTTCCCGCCCGACGAGCCGCCTCCGTTCCTGATGGTCGAGACGTGGAATGACTATGAGGAAGGCACCGCGATCGAGCCCGGGATTCCGGAATGCGGTTCGGCGCCGAACGGGACCGTCCCCGTTTCTCTCTCGAACACGACCTTACCCTCGGCGCACAAACCGTAGCAGGGCGCGCCGGAAAAACCGGTACAGTCAGCGTGGTGCCAGGCAGCGCAGAATGCGCGGAGATGTTCACCTGCTTGCGGATTGCCGGACAGAGGGAAGCCTCAGCCGACCAATGACGCCTGAATCGGGTACTTGCGCTGCATCTATGAGACTCCGTGCTCGTTCGTGAGGTCCCGGGCCGGGACTAACAACCCGTGCGCCCGCATCCCGCGATTCTGCCGAGTGGTTATCTATTGCGGTGTAACAGAAGTCAGTTGCACAAGCTGGAGGACCGAACCGCAGCTCCTTCGACTCCGCTTGGCCCGTAACCGGGCCAAACGGCGCTCGGGATGACAGTCGCATTCCTGCAGCGAACTGCAGCGGCAGGACGCTACGCGGCTTCGACGATGCCTTTGGAAGAATACCCGTTGGTCTGTGCCGCATGGCCGTTCGTCTGCGATGTGAAGCCGTCCGGGGGAATCGCTGCGTGGCTTCCCTGCAGCGCCAGCAGATCGACCTGGCTCGTGGCTTTTGCGTGAGCACGGTAGACGTTGCTGATCAGCGAGAAAGGCCGGGAACGAACCTCGTCGTACACGCGCCCTACATATTCGCCGAGCACCCCCACCGAGAGCTGCACAAGTCCGCCGACAAAGAACACGGCGCCGGCGACGCCGAATGCCGCCGCGGCCACCGGACTGGAGCTGAGGATGGCGGCGAATGCCAGCAGCACCGCGGAACAGGTCGCAAAGACGAAGAGTGCGAAGCTGAGGCGCAACGGCTTGTAGCTGAAGCTGGTGATCGCGTCCATCGCATACTTGATGCGGCTGATGAAGGTGAGCTTTCCCGCGCCGGCGGCGCGATCCTGCCGGTCGTAGTAGACAATCGCGTTGCGGTATCCGACCCATGCGCGCAGCCCGGGGAGATAGCGGTTATGTTCCTGAAGGGAATTCACGGAATCGACAGCCTTGCGATCCATCAGGCTGAAGATTCCGGCATTTAGCGGAATCGGATAATCGGAGAGAGTGCCCAGCAGCCGATAGAACATGGGGAAGAGCAGGGCGAGGATCTTGCGGCTCTCCTGGCGGCTTCTTCTCACTCCCACCACCACGTCGGCGCCTCTCTGCCAGGCGTCGATCAGCTCCGGCAGCACCTCGGGCGGATCCTGAAAATCTCCGTCCATCAGGATCACGGCGCGCCCGCGCGCGGTATGCAGCCCGGCGGAAATGGCTCCCATGTGTCCCCAGTTCCGGGACAGCTCGACAACCACCACATGCGGATCCGCGGCCTGCAGCTTCCTGAGCAGGTCCAGCGAAGAGTCCGTGGAACCGTCGTTGACGTACACGACCTCCCAGTCGTCCACGGCGCTTTGCATCGCGTTCGCGACCGCCTCGTGGAAGCGAAAAATCAGTTCCTCCTCGTTATAAATAGGGACAACCACCGAAACCATATTCGACTCCTGACCTAGTATCGAGATCGTTCGTGCTTTCGTTCCGTAGCCCACTTGACGTTCCTGTCATCCGCGCCCCCGGCAAATCGCCTGCCGGTGCGCTGCTTTCACGGTTGCGGCGACGCTTGCAGCACACGCACTCCCCACCGCGCCGCGCCCGGAGTGAGAACCACCACATAGCGGGCATGCATGCGTTGCGCGGCCAGGGGCTTGTCGTGCACAAAAACCTGAACCTCGTATTCGGCGTCGTCGGTCATTTCGATCGAGAGGCCGTCGGGCGAATAAAACACAAACTGGAGATCGTGTGCCAGGTCCCGGTACCGGCTGCGCATGCCAAGGCTCGCCTGCTGCGCGATGGTGGCCGAAAGCTCGTCCTTTGCCGACCCCGTAAAATCGCGATCGAGCAGCCCGGGGCGATTCTGCTCCAGTGCTTCGCTCATGCTTTTCCAGGCGCCGAGATAGTCGGCAATCGCCGCCGAGCGGGTCTGATCCGCCAGAGCCTGCTGACCCTGCGGCTGCGAAGGCTCCACGCGCACCGCCGGCTGCGCCGCCGCCAGGCATGCGGTCAAGCCGAAAGCTGCGCAACAGATCATCACGGCCCTGGACACGATTACTTCTCCCACCGAACCTGGTTTCCCAAAGAGACTCCGCTGGCCACGGTGAAAATGGCGCCTTGAACCTCGGGCATCTCAACCTTTGCGATGCCGCGCTTGAGCGGAACGTCTACTGTGGTCTTGCTGCCGTTCGCGGCTTCGGTGAACGTGACGATCGTCCCGTCCGGCACGGCATTTCCGCTGCAATCGCGCACCGGATCGGTCGCGACAACAAGCTTGCCATCGGATGGCGTGACGCTCATTCGCAGGTTGCAGGCGTCGCCGGCTACCTGGACCACGGCGCGGGCCGAGGAGACATCGCCGGCCGACGCGACGAAGTGATCGGTCCCATCGTGAGCCGATGAGTCCATGGCCGTCCAGGCCGCTCCGTCCCGTGTGGTGACCGAGCGCTTCTGCCCCGCCCCCGACGGGTTGGTGAGGTCAAACGAAACGGGCATGGGCGTGAGGATCAGGTTCTGATAGGTGTCGAAGAGGTAGACCGCGCCGGTAATTGCGTCATGAATGTCGACGGGAAGACGCGAAGGCCGGGCCAGAAAGCTTATCTTTGCGGGTTCGCTTGCCGGGACAACATCGAACGAGCTGACCGGATTCGAGCCCGCGTCCGACGACGAACCCGACGCCGAAAGGATTGCCAGGTAGCGGCCGGCGTGGGTGAGCGAGCCGGCAGGAAAGGACGTCGTCGAGCCCAGTTGCACGTCGCGCCGCAGCACCTGCCCCGGACCCACGATGTACACTGTTCCCTCGCCGCTGCCGGAGCATCGGACAGAAAAGACACTGCCCGCCTCGATGGATTTGGGCAGGTTGATGCCCTGTTCCTGCGCAATGGCGAGATCGGCCATCATCGCCAGAGCAAGCCCGGTCATCAGCAATGGGAAGCCGCGTCTCACGACTCAGTTCCTCCGAAGCTATAAGATGCAACCACGGTTCGCTCGCTGGCGATTTTTCTGGCCAGATCCTCCGGAATATGAATATCGAACGGGGTCGGGGTCTGCGGCAGCAGCGCCCGATCGACATACTGGTCGGCAATCCATACCACCTGCCCGGTTGAATCGTAAAAGGCGGCAAGCACATGAGCCACGTTGGCCACCTGTCCGCTTTGATTCACCAGTTGACCGGAGAGCGAGGCATCGGGCGCCGGGCTCATGTGCTGGCTCTGGATCTCGATCACAGGATCCGCCGAGGCGGCAATCAACGAGGAAAACGGCGTCATGCGCACGCTGCCCACGTCCGCAAGCGTGACATCGGGAAACAGGATGAGGAACGGCGTGACCTGTTTGGGCAACAGAACATGGGATATCTTGTCGAAGCTGCCCTCGGTGGCGATCGGGGTCTGGTCCTTGCGGAGCAGCGTCGCCGTCACCGCTACGTACGCGGGGTAGATATCGTCGTTGAGAAGCTCGCCCAGGATGACGGTTCCCTCGGCGCGTTGCACCGGATGCATGTCCACGATGCGCACGTGAGGCGCGTCGACATTCTGCATTCCCCAGTCGTCGCCGGCGCCGCGGTCGATAACATCCCAGCGCAGATAATTCACGGGAATGACCTCCGGCGCCAGCGTAGGCTGGCTCGTGATCGGCCATTCAACCTGCCAGCGGTCTCCGTTGCGCACCACGCGCAACTGGCGAGTGGTTACCGAGGGTCCGACTACCGTAGCCCACTTCAACCTGAGCCGGATTTCGGCGTCCGAGGCGCTGGCGTGAAGCGGCTGCATCTCGAAGCTGTCCAGATTCGTGTAAGTGAGCAGGCCGGGATAGGTTCCGTTGAGGTCGTGCTGAAAATCCAGCGCCGAGAACCGGGCCTTGTTGGCAAGGCTGTTGTAAGCGTCGTCCCAGGCGTGCGCGCGGATTCTGTCGCAGAGATTGCTTACCGCGGCCTCGGGGCTTGACGCCGTGCGGGATACCTGCCCGCCGCCGGCGTAGGCAGCAGCGGACGGCACGGGCCAGCGCGTTCCCGCAACCACAAGCAGGATGGTCACGGCAAAAATGAAGACAGCGAGCAAACCCCCCTTGTTCACGACGCCAACCTCCCCGGGGCAAGATCCTCCTCATTTACGGGAAAGGGATACTCGTGGCGGACGCGATGGCGCTTTCTTGCCGGAATCAGAAGCAGGAAGATGGCGATGACGCTGCTGCCGAAGGGCAGAGTGCCCCACATCAATCCCTGCCAGCGCGGAGGAATCTGCGAAGAATTGACTGCAGTTGCCGGCGGCACGCCATCCTTGCTCCAGATGGTGATCGTCTTGTCGTCCAGGGAATCGACCGGCCTCCAGCCTGCGAACCACAGCAGCGGATCGTAGTAATGATCGCGGACAATGACCCACTTCAATCCGTAGTAGTCCGCATGCCTGAGCATCGCCCGGAGCGAGTCCAAACCGGCTTCGCCAAAGTATTTCGAGCTGGTGAGAGCGCCCACCCCATAGTGCGTGAGTTCGGGAAGCCTGCGTCCGGAATTCCATTCGCCATCGACGCTGCCTGCATCGGTCAGGGTCGATAACCGCGAGAGCTTGTTGCCAAAGCCGAGCGTGACGTAGCGATAACTGTCGTGGCCGTCGCGATTGAGCCACGCTGCCACTTCATTGACCTTGAAATCCTGCGCATCGTTCGGATGCCAGGTGACCCATCCCACAGCGGCGGCGCAGGTGCCGGCGGCGAGAATCGAGAGCGCGAACGCTGCCGTCGCGCGAAACCGTCCCACCAGCTCCGATGCCATCATGCCCACAATCGGCAGAGCCAGCAGCGTCGCCCAGTAGCTGAATCGCTCCATGGTAAGAACGTCGAAGGCGCGTCCCAGCAGCCAGTGGCCAACCGGCGTAGTCCCGCCGAGCCCGATCAGGAAAGCGATCCAGAAGCCGAAGAGCAACGGGCGCAGGCGGGCGAAGGTTGAGCCGCGCACGATGATGTACGGCAGGGCGAGAATCATGGCCCCGTAGGGAATGACGAAGTAGTTCAGACCCCACTCGGGATTCAGGATGTAATTGGCGCGGCTCGGATGCGGGATCGGCGTCTGCGTTACCGGATAACGAAACAGGGCGATCCAGAACGGAAGGAGCACCACGGCAATCGCCACGCTGACGACGGCAACGATCAGGATCGTGCGCATCGCACAGGCACGCATCGTCACGCTCTGGCCGTCGGCGCGATCCCTGAAGGCCAGCGCCAGCACGGGAATGGCGAAAAAGAAGGAGCCGAAGAGCAGCGTGAAGTGGTGAGCCGCCGCGGCGGCCGTAAACAGCGCGATCGCCTTGAAAAAGCTCGACCAACTGCGAAACCGCACCCACTCGAAGAGGAAGGGCAGGGCATTCAGATAGATCGGCGCCGCAAACGTGGTCGGCAGTTGCCCGGCCGAATAGACGAGAAAGCTCTCCGAGCCCAGGAAGACGCTCGCCAGTGCCGCGAAGGAGGCCGCCCGCGGACTCACCCAAAGCAAAGAGAAGCGATAGACGCCCACGGCCAGCAGCAAAATGGCGATCAACTGGATCGCCATATAGCCGAGGTCGAGGCCAAGGAGCGGTGAGATCAGCGCGACCCACTGCTGCGGAAGCGGAGGGTATGTCGTTTGCGTAAAGCCCGCATACCACTTCGTGTTCCATGGGTCGAACCAGTGATGCGCGTAGTGCGACGCGAAGAAGATGTGAAGGTTTGTGTCATAGGACTTCAAAGGCAACATGAGCAGCAGCAGGGGCAGATGGACGGCCAAAGCTGTCATGAGAACAAGGCTGATGGGGATGGATCGCTGCATCCAAGTGTTCGACTCGGAGTTCTGCAATGTCTCTCCTCGATTTCCAATTGGTCCGGCGCCGGCGATCGGCGACGGTGGTGTCGGCTTGCCCTGGTGATGATTCACGCGACTGGAGCCGCGCACGAGCGGACGAGATCTTTCTTAAAACTTGCTGGTACTACGATTCCGGCAGCACCGTTTCAGTTGCTTCCAGCCGCGGCGGTTTCTTTCTTCCGCAAACGAAGTTGACTCCGCGGCCCCGTCTCCGGCCAACATTTTGCGCCGAATTCGAATCCAACTTTCCGTTCCGGTTCCGCATTGGTCCTGTTGGTAGATGGAATTGCAAATTTGAAGATCGCAATCACATTGATATTGGCTGCCGTAACCTTCCTGGCTCGAGCACAGACATACCAACTGGGCCCTGAAGCATCGCAGAATCATGGGAGCCAGGAAACCCGGAATCAAAGCCTCGGATGGGGATCCAATATCGAGAACGCAAGGCTCGCCCATGCCGCGGAACAGGCCTTGCAGCGCGGTGACCACGCCCAGGGCCTGGAATATGCGCGCCGCGCCGTGACGGCCGCGCCCAACGATCCCCAGCTCTGGTTCCTGTTTGCCTACGCCGCGCGGCTGAATGGCCGCTACGCGGAATCCGCGGATGGATACCGGCGGGGCCTTCAGCTCAAACCCGGCGCTGCGGACGGCATGTCCGGCCTGGCCCAGGTTTTCAGTTTGATGGGCCAAACAAACGAAGCGGAGCGAATTCTGCAGCAGGTTGTCGCATCCAACCCAAATCGGCGGGATGACATGCGGCTACTCGGCGAACTTCTTGTCAAATCAAAGGACTATGAGGGAGCCGTGCAGTGGCTCGGCCGCGCCGAGCACGCCCAGCCCGAGGCGCGAAACGAGCTGCTTCTTTCCATCGCATACGAGCGTCTCGATCGCAAGGACCTTGCCGACCGGTACCTCAAGGAGGCAAGGGAGCGCGACCCCGGCAATCCTGAAGTGCAACGCTCGCTGGCCGGGTATTACCGCGAGGCGGGAAAGTACGACGAGGCGATCGCCGCGCTCAAATCGATTCGCAATCCCAGGCCCGACGTGCTGGCGGAGCTGGCATATACCGACCAGCTTGCGGGCAAGCTGGGTGACTCCTCGAAGCTTTATGCCCAGGCAGCGGACGCGCTTCCCGGCGACCTTGAACTGCAGCTTTCCGCGGCCCAGGCGGAAGTTGCGGCGGGCGCGTCTTCCCGGGCCGATACATTTCTTCACCGCGCCGAACATATCGACCCTGGATCGTACCGGCTGCATGCCATACGCGGCGAGATCGCCCGCGCGGAGGAGCACGACCAGGAGGCGGTTCGCGAATACCGCACTTCGCTGGCGGCATTGCCGAAGGAGCCGGCCGAGGGGCCGCTCTACGGCATCCAGTTGCGGATGGACCTTGTGCAGCTCTATCAGAAGCTGCGCGACACCGGCGCCGCGGAATCCCAGCTTCAACTGGCTCGCTCTGCCATCGGCGCGATCGATGCGTCGAACGCCACCGGGCCCTATCTGCGCCTGCGGGCTCTGATCCGGATGGCTTCCGGCGATCCCGACGGCGCATTCGCGGATATCAACCAGGCGCTGGCCATCAACCCGTCGAATCCCGACGACCTTCAGATGAAGGGCGACATCCTGATGAGGATGGGGCGCACTAACGACGCGCTCGCAACCTACAGGCAGATTCTTGCCGTGCGTCCTGCGGACCGGTTTGCTCTCATCTCGCTCGGATACGCGTCGCGTGCGGCCGGACGAAACAAGGACGCGGAGAAGTACTTTCAGAAACTGGAGCAGATCGATCCCTCTTCCTATACGCCGTATCTTGCACTCGGGGATCTCTACACGACGATGAAAGCTTTCCCGCAGGCACAATCGGCGTATGCCACGGGATACTCGCTGGCTCCGCAACAGGCATTGATTGTGGCTGGCGGAATCAACGCCGGCGTGGAAGCGCACAAACTCGACGTGGCCGCCCAATGGCTGACACGCGTCACGCCGGATATGCTCAATGTTCCCCAGATACTGCGCGAGGAGGAAAGGTACTGGAGTTTCAAGGGAGACTACCGGCAATCGGCCGAATTCGGCGAAAAAGCCATCGCCGTTCTGCCGGACGACAGGGATGTTGTTGTTTATCTGGGCTACGACTTGCTGCACCTCGAACGATACGACGACCTGTTGTCGCTGACCGCGAAGTATAACGACATCCTGCCCCGGGAACCGGATATTCCCTTGCTGGCCGGCTATGTGCACAAGCACAACGGACAAGTGGAGCAGGCGAGGCAGGATTTCAGCGAGGCATTGCGCCGCGATCCCGGCGTGGTGACGGCCTATATCAATCGCGGCTATGTGCTCAACGATCTTCACGACCCGATTGCCGCGGCTGCGGATTTCGAGTCGGCGCTGCAGAGGGAACCCGGCAACGGCGAGGCGCATCTTGGTCTTGCCTACGCCGATCTCGATTCGAAAAAACCCGACGCCGCACTGCACCAGGCCGACCTGGCGGAGAATGCGCAGGGCGAAAGCCTGGAGATTCACGTCATCCGCGCCACGGCCTATGGCAGGCAGGGCAGGCTGGGGAAGGCCGCCCACGAGTATCGCGCCGCGATCCGGTTTGCGCCGGACGACGCCGTCCTTCATTTCAATCTCGCCAATGCGCTTTCCACCGACCGGCACTACCACGAGGCCATCGGAGAGCTGCAAGTCGCAGAGAAACTTTCTCCGAACGATTCCGCGATCGATGCGTCCCTGGCGCGCTGCTACGCCAGTCTTCACGACCGCGAACTTACGCTGCGCTACGTCGACAAGGCCGAGAGCCTGGCGCGGGCATCGGCTCAGGGCGTCAAAGACGGTGGCGAAGGCAGTCTGAGTTCCATCGAGCTTGCAACCGGCGAGGCTCTGAGCACGCTGGGAGACTGGGACGCAGCCATGGCGCGGTTCCGCAGGGCGCTGGATGCGAAGGACAGCGACCGTATCGGGGTCCGGCTGGCCATCGCGCAGGTCATGGTGGATCAGGATCATCCGGACGATGCGCAGCGACAGGTTGCGCTGGCGTTGATGGAAGCGGATGCAGGAGAGACACCGCCGCCCAGCGGAAGCCAGTACATTGCGGCGGCGGACATATTGCGCGGCACGCACGACTATCAGCTATCAGGGGACTACCTGGCACGCGCCAAGCTTGCCGGTGCACCCGACGAGCAGGTGCGCATCGGGATGGCAAGCAATTATCTGGCGATGGGTGACACGGCCCGGGCGAAGGGCGAACTCGACGCCGTCAACGCCGAGTCGGATGACGACCCGGACTACAACTACCTGCTCGCCCGTGCAGACCTTCTGCTGCAGGAGCACAAGAACGCACAGGCGGTGACCGCGTTCGCCCAGGCGTCGGACGAAGCCGGCGGGGACCAGACCGCCGAGGAAGCGTTGATGCAGGCGGGAGCCAACGAAGGCATAAGGCTCTCTCCCGAAGTGAGCTATCTCGCCAATCTTTCCACCGCGGCGATCTTCGAAGACTCGACGGTCTATGTCCTCGACAGCAAGCTGGACGCGTCGTTCCCGGTGCCGACTTCCGACGTCAACCTGCTGCCCCCGCCGCGTTCTTCCCTGGAGATGCAGAATACGGATGCATTTCATTTTCATCTCGGGCAACTGCCGACGATGGGCGGATTCTTCCAGCTACGGGATGCGCGCGGACAGATCTCCGTGCCCAGTCTCAACTCCGTCGTCAACCGCAATACCATCGACTCCACGTTCAACCTGGGGCTGAGCCCGACAATGCGCCTGGGAACCAACGCGCTCACGCTCTACAGCGGCATCCAGGAGACGATCCGGCGCGACACGGAGTCGCCCGTTGAAATGAACCAGAACCTGTTCCGCATCTTCACCTATGGCTCAACGAGCGCCCTGTTCAACGAGGTTGCCGTGAGCGGTTATGTGATGCGGGAAACGGGCCCGTTTACCGAGACCAACCTGCGTTCGAACACCTTCTCGGCAGCCGTGGACTTTCGCGTGGGCGCGCCATGGGGCAGGACCGCACTGGTGACGGGATGGGGGTCGACCGACCAGCGATTCCAGCCGGAAAGTTATGAGAACTACTACACGTCCTCGTATGTGGGAATCGATCGCAAATTCGGAGAGCGCCTCGATGTGAATGCGCTGGCTGAAGACCTGCGCTCCTGGCGCACCGTGGGAAACCGCTCGGGAATCGCGCAGGACCTGCGTCCGGCCGGATCCGTGGTCTTTTCGCCCCGGCGCAACTGGACGGTGCAGGCCTCGGCCGCCTGGTCGAACACACGAAGCTTTCATGTCTACGACATGATTCAGAGCGGGGCTCTGGTTTCGTACACGACTCCTTTTGGCCGAAGTTACAGCGATGCCGAACGGGAAACCAGGGCAAGATATCCCATCCGGATTTCGGCCGGCTTCCAGGGAGAGTCCTTTTTCAACTTTCCCGGCGGTCGTGGCGAAAAGTTTTTGCCCTATGTAAGCATCAATCTGTTTTGAGGGGCGTCCATCGATGAAAATATGTCTGGTTGCAACATTTCCTCCCAGTGGGCGACAGCTTAACGAATATGCATATCACATTGCTCAGGAACTGAGGAGCAATTCCGACGTTGAGTTAACCATTCTGGCCGACGAACTGACCGACTGCGAATTTGCGACGGACAAGGACGGCAGTCCGCTCAGGATTGAACACCAGCCCGAACTTCCGGGTTTTCACGTGATTCGCTGCTGGAGGTTCGGGAGCCCTTCGACTCCGGTTCGGCTGCTCCGCGCCATTCGCAGGCTGAACCCGGACGTGGTGTGGTACAACCTCGTTTTTTCCAGTTTCGCCACGCCCCGGAATCCGCTTGTCGCGTTCGCGGGCCTGTCGACACCCGCTCTTACCCGGGCAGCCGGCTATTACACGCATATCACCTTGCACCATATTCTCGAGCGGGTCGATTTCCAGGCAGCGGGAGTCAGGCAGGACCGGGCCATACGCGTGGGCATCGAACTCGCGACGCGGGCGTTGCTGCGGGCGCATTCGGTTTCGGTGCTGCTTCCCACGTATCATCGCACATTGCTCGGCAAATACAACGCGCGCAATATATTGGCATCCACTCACGGCACATTCGCAACCTTTCCCACGCCTCCCGACTTCAGCCGCCGGGGAAATCCCGACAAGCGCATTCTGGCCATCGGTCACTGGGGGACGTACAAGCGTCTCGAGACCCTGATGGAGGCATTCCCCGCGGTTCTCAGGCACGTTCCTGGGGCGCGGTTGATTGTCGCCGGGGCCAACCATCACACCAAACCGGGGTATTGGGAGTCGATTCGCCGGGCGCAATCCCCGAATCTGCCCATCGAGTTTCTGGGATATGTGGCGGAAGATCGGATTCCGGACCTGTTTCAGCGCACTTCGGTCCTGGTGCTGCCATACGATTCCGCAACCGGCTCAAGCGGCCCTGCCCATCAGGCGTGCGAATACGGCGTGCCGATCGTTTGTGCCGACATCCCGGATCTGCGTGAGATGGCAAAGGCCGAAGACATGGCCGTCCGTTTCTATCCGGTCGGCGACGCGCCTGCGCTCGCCACGCAGCTTACCGCCATCCTGCAATCGCCCTCGCTCGAACGCGGCATGGCCGAGCAGAACTTTCGCGCCGGAGTGGGAATGACGATGGGCAACGTCGTCGGCAACTATCTGCGCTGGTTCAAGCTGAACCTGCGCAAGAAGGCCATGCGTGGCGAGCGGGAAATCCGCATGCCTGTTCCCACCCTGGTCGACACGCGCCTGGCGGCGGGCGCACTGCAAAGAAGTGTGCCGCCGGAAGCCTGATCATCGTTC
This sequence comes from Acidobacteriaceae bacterium, assembly GCA_030039035.1. GTDB lineage: Bacteria > Acidobacteriota > Terriglobia > Terriglobales > Acidobacteriaceae > Telmatobacter. Next base: position 23,329 of record JASHQQ010000057.1, read on the forward strand.
GGAGGTTCGCGTGCCGGACATCCAGGGAGAGTCCGGCGACCATCCAACAAGAGGCGATCAGCGAGATTCGCCACCTGCCTTGACTCGCTGTGGTGACTGCCCCCGGGCTGCGCATGTCGCAGCCGGATCGAACGAAGGAGCCGTGGGTTGCAAGACCGGTTACAGGTCATGCCGTCTCACGGGCTGGATGTTTGGCTCGCATTTGTCCCGGATCGCGCAGACTGCGTGATTTGCCGGAATGGGAGGTTACCATGGGCCTGGAGCACACAGCCGGAATTCGCCGCCAACTGCTGCCGTGCGCATGCGGATTGATGATAATGCTGCTGCTTGGCGGCTGCGACTATTTTCAGGTCGACGGTGCCTCGAATCCAAGCGTTCGCATCGCGGCCAACCCCGCCTCGATTGACTCCGGTGACTCCTCGACATTGACGGTTTCCGCGTCGGAAGATTCCCAACTCACTCTTACAGGCAGCGATGGAAGCTCCTTTAGCCTGCAACCGGGTGGTGGCGTACAGATGGTTACTCCCAATGCGACGGTGAAATACACGGCAACCGCGAGCAACCCGTGGGGCAAGCAATCCGCGAGCGCCACGGTCGATGTTACCGATGTTGGCTCGGACAATAAGCCGTCTGTCACCATATCGGCGTTCCCGGACGCAATCAAGCCCGGCGGCACGTCGATTCTTACTGTGGTTGCGACGCACGCGGCCAAAGTTACGATGACCGCCAGCAGCGGAGCCAAATTCACTTTTTCGCCGACGGGCGGCAAAGAGGCGGTGAGTCCGAAAGACACAACGAAGTACACGGTGACCGCCTCCGGGGCGGGAGGGACAGCATCGGCGTCGGTCACGGTTCTTGTCTCGAAGAATCCCCGTCCGAGCGTCAGGATCGGCGCGGACCCTGCGTCCATCGAGGTGGGCAAGTCCTCCACGCTGACCGTCACGGCGGTGCACGCAACCGCAGTGGTGATCAAGGGGTCGAATGGGCGCACGTTTACCCTGAAGCCGGATGGAGGCACGCAAAAGGTTTCGCCGAAGTCTACGACGGTATTCACAGCCACCGCCACCGGCCCCGGGGGAAGCGCGTCGGCCTCAACCACCGTAACGGTGACACCGCTCCCGAAGCCCACGGTGAGCATCGTCGCCAATCCCGATGACATCAGTTACGGAAATTCGTCGACGCTGAAGGTCGTCGCCACGCATGCTGCATCGGTGACTCTGACGGGCAGCAACGGAAGTTCTTACACGTTGGCGGCGGACGGCGGCAGCGAGGTTGTCGATCCCACGAAAACAACGCGGTACGTTGCCACGGCTACCGGGCCCACGGGAAAGGCGACAGCCAGTGTGACACTTGCCGTGGCGCCGCCCGGCAGCGAGATGAGCATCGATCACGTGATCTTCATGCTGCAGGAAAACCACACCTTCGACAATTACTTTGGCATGCTCAATCCTTACCGCGTCGCGAATGGCTGGAACATCGGGGAGGACGGGACGAAGTACACGGTCGACGGCATCGATGACAAGCTCAACACGATCAGCAACGAGGACGACCAGGGTCAATCGTTCGACCTGTTCAAGTTCGCCAGCACCTGCGTTGACGACGAGTCGTCGGACTGGCTCTCCAGCTACGGAGACGTCAACCGCTACGACTTTCTTGCCACTCGCCCCATCCAGATGAGTGGCTTCGTCCACAATGCCGCGGGCTACGCGAAAAGCTGCGCGGCTTCCAATAGCTGCTCAGGTGCGTTCACCGATCTCAACGGACAACGGTCCATGGGTTACTACGATCAGGGTTTCCTCAACTACTACTACTACATGGCCTCGCAGTTTGCCCTGTCGGATCGCTGGTTCTCGCCGGTCTCGAGCAAGAGCATCGACAATCGCATCGCCACGTTCACCGGCGGCACCACGCAGGGACTGGTCAAGGATCCGGGCGGCGACGATCATCTGTCGCAACTCGACATCGACAATATCTTTCAGGAGCTGGACACGGCGAATGTATCCTGGAAGATCTACTATACGGTGACCGAAGGTTATTGCCTTGACGAAGACGACTGCCCCTCGCAGGGAAACGACAGATATCCGGCCACGGACTTTGAGAACCTGACTTATTCCTACCGCTATATTTACAGTAACCCGTCCGGCGCGGCGTGCACGCCGCCTACCCAGCCGTCGAGTGTGGTGGGTGACTCGACAGATTCATTCTGCATCGATCCAACCCGCATTGCTCCCATTTCGACCTTCTTCACCGATCTGGCCGACAAGACCTTGCCCAGTTTTGCGTTTATCGAAGCAGGCTACGGGAGGAACGACGAGCATCCGGGCTCCGAGCAATCGGTTCTCCTCGGGCAGGCGCAGGTGGCGAACATTGTGAACTCCTTTATGGCGAGTCCGGAATGGAGCGACTCGGTTTTCTTTCTCGGCTACGACGAGGGCGGCGGGCCCTATGACCATGTGCCTCCGGTGCCAGGGCACTCCAACGATTACACCGATGCTTCCCTCGGGCCGATTCCGGATATCTCCGGGATTGCGGTGAATCCCGACGACTACGATCCCTGCGTGCCACCCGGCGGAACGCCGACGGTGCATTGCGATCTTGCGTCGACCGATCCAGGGGCCCATGCGGGCGATGCGGCCGCTGTCAACGGATTTGCGGCGCAACTCGGTTTCCGCATTCCGAATATGATCATCTCGCCATTCACGCGGAAGCATTTCGTTTCGCATACGCCGATGGACCATACGGCCATCATCAAGTTTGTGGAGAACCGTTTCATCGGAAGTGCGGCGCACCTCACCGCGCGCGACGCGGTCCAACCCGACCTTCTCGAGTTCTTCGATTTCAACGCCATCCCGTGGGCGGCCCCGCCGACGCCGCCGGCGCCCGTGACGGCTGATTCGCTGGGCTACGATCCCTGCAAACCGGAAAACTTCGCTCCCTGATTCCTCGTTGTGGACCCGGACAGAACGATTTGCGATCGCTCGGCGGGGATCGTGAAGTTATCCGGGCTGTAACCATTCGCGGAGGCGCGAGATCCGGAAATGTGACGCAGGGGCGATGGCAACTCCGAAAATGCCGCAGAGGCCGCGCAAAGCGGTGCAGAGCGGGCTTCTCGCGGGCTGGCGCCCGCGAGACGTAGAGCAAACAGGGACTTATGCGGCAAAACGAGAGCCCTGCTCTCTCAAAGCAATCCGGAAATCGGATTTTTCCGCAACCTGCACGCTCCGCCGGTCTTGCTGCGTTTCCCGCACGGCGAAATGTCGCTGCCGGCAAGCTCCCGCAGATTGCAGGGGCCCGGGCGCCCGGAGAGGAATTCGGTCTTTACTGGGGCGAGATGCCGGTTGCCGCGTAGTGCGCGCCGTCGTATCGCGCGGTCAGGCGCACGCTGTCACCACGGCGCAGAGCCGCGATCGCGGCAGCCTGGGCGGCATCGAACGAGATCCGGAAGCTTCGGCCCTCCTGCGAAGTAACGAGAGACAGGAAGCCCGCGTGCATGTCGATATCGAGGATTCTCCCGGTGAACACAAAATCCGCTCCCGGCGTGGCGAGTATCGATACCTGGTCGGAAATTCCGTGTCCGTTTCCGTCGGGCCGGAACCTGACCGACACCAGCGTCCCGGTCCTGAGATCCGCAATGCCCGACTGCGCCGAGGAAAAAGCCCTCTGTCCCTCTCTCGCGATGGAGGCATCTCCGGGAACGAGTACCGTGAGGGTTTCTCCCGCATCCCCGCTTGCGATCGTAAGTTCGCCGGTGCCGGGCCGGTAACTCGCGATCCGGCCGTCGAAGTTGCTCTCGGGCAGATCGGAAAGAACGTGGATGCTGACCGCGAAAACCTTGTCCCCATCCAGTACGGTCTGAACGGAGGCGTGCTTCGCCGGCCGCAACTCGAGCAGGGAGATCTTCTGTCCGTCGCGGAACACACGGGTGCGTTCGTCAAACCGGATCTTCATCGGCCGCATCCCCAGCGCGTCGAGAGTCAACTCGTCACGAACGGAGTCGACGACCCGGATATCCCCTCCGAGAACCGTGCTTTTGCCTGCAGGCGCCGCCGGCAGGGCAGGGAGATCCGGCGTTGTGCCGGCCGCGATGGCGGCGAGGGGACGGTCGCCACGTCCCTGGGATAGCAACCTGGACGGGAAGAGAAAAGCCGAACCAGCCAGCAAGACGCCAATCAATGTCTTCGTCATCCCGCAGTCTCCGCTTCCGGACAAGCTCATGAAGAACAATCTGATTGGATGCAGTTTTGAAGACGCGTGCCGTCTGCCCCGGTTTGCCATGGCGTGGAGCATCTCCGATGGAAGGATGGCATCTAAGCGAATGTGCGCGGTCATTCTTTCGCCTTGGATTCAGACACAAAAAGAGCAGGAACGAGCAAGATGCACAAGACCATTGCAGGACTTATCGCCATAACCGCTGTCATCGCGTTTGTCTCGCCACGGGCAGCGCGGGCAAGCAGCGAGTGGAAAATCACGATCCCCAGGCGGAGCCAGTTAAGTCTCGTCCAGCGGCTCAACCGCGAGGGCGTTCAGGCCGTGCAGAAGCACGAGTATGAGAAGGCCGAAGCGCTTTTTCTGAAGGCCTTTCTTTACGATCCCGCCGATCCCTTCACCCTGAATAACATCGGATACATCTCCGAGCTGAATGGGCAGGTGGATCGCGCGCGCAAGTTCTACAGGATGGCGGCGGAGCAGGAGTGCAACGCCCAGGTGGATATGAGCAGCGCGAAACATCTCGAAGGGAAGACCATGATGGCGGCCCTCTCCGGCCTTCAGGACACTCCCATGCGGGTGAATCGCGCCAATCTTGACGCCATGCAGCTTGTTTCCGAGGAACGGGGAACCGAAGCCGGGACGATGTTGCGTCAGTCCTTGTCGCTCGATCCTGAAAACCCCTTCACGCTGAACAATCTCGGGGTCGCCGAGGAATCGGTCGGCGACCTGAACGAGGCATTGAAGTACTACAACGCTGCCGCCGGCCTGCATTCGAACGAGGCTGTCATCGAGGCGTCGAACCGGTCGTGGAGGGGCACGCCCGTGAGTCAACTGGCGGCGGCAAATGCGGCGCGGGTGCAGAGCATGATCCAGGGAGCCGGCACCGCCGAAGAGCGCATCGCCGCGCTCAGCATCGACGGGGTGCGCGCGGTCAATCGCAACGACTGGACGACGGCAAGGCGCGACTTTGTCACCGCATACAGCCTCAACCCCGGGAACGCGTTTTCTCTCAACAACCGGGGATACGTGGCCGAGAAGGACGGCGACCTCGAATCCGCGCAGTTCTTCTACGAGAAAGCCAGGAAGGCCGACCACTCCGACATGCAGGTTGGCATCGCAACGCGGCTCGGAGCCGAGGGCAGGAACCTTTCGGCCGTGGCCGCCGACAGCAATACCGGCGTCGGGAGCGCGCTCGAGCGGTTCAGCCGTCAGCGGCGCCGCGAGACAGGGCCGATCGAGCTCGTTCCGCGGGGAAACGATGCGGCGCCGCCGCAGGAACAATTACCTCACTAGTTAGTCTGAAATCATCGGGAAACGATAACTTTGCGTATTGATGTTATGGGCCCAGTCAACAAATCGATGGATATTCTGTCACGTCTCCTGTTCCAGCCTGACTGCCATGAAGCGGGCGCGCGCCAGACCGAGCTTCTCGCCGAAGAAATTCTGGATCTGGGGCAGGAGGAGTTTCGCGACCTGGTGAGTATGGCCAGCTCGAATCACGTGATCGTGCGCGGACTGGAGGCATTGCTTCAGGTGCTGCGCGGGAATCCGGAACCATGGCAATCCGGCTGGGCGCAAGCGGCGCTGGAGGCGGAGCGCGCCCGCATCGCAAAAGTCCTGTCCCTTCTTGCCGACATTTGCCGCGAATTCGACGCTTCGGGATATGGGGCGATGGTGATCAAATCGCTCGACCACCTTCCCGACCTCGGCAGCGACCTGGATCTTTACACGGACGCCGACCCCGAAGACATCCGGATGCTGATGAAAAGGCGCTTCGGGGCGAAGCTGGCGCCGCCGAGCTGGGGCGATCGCCTCGCCTGCAAATGGAACTTTCTCATTCCCGGATTGCCCGAGGCGGTTGAAGTTCATGTCGGGCGCCTGGGGCAAACCGGCGAACAGGTGACCCTGGCGGCCTCGCTCTTGCACCGCCGGCGGGCGGCGATTGCCGGCGACGCCGTTTTTCCGGTCGCGTCGGTCACTGACCGGATCCTCATCTCCGTTCTGCAGCGCATGTATCGTCATTTCTACTTCAGGCTGTGCGACATGGTCGATTGCGTCACGTTGGCCGAGAAAGAGGGAATCGATTACCTGGAACTTCGTTCCACGGCAAGTGCCGCCGATATCTGGGAAGGCGCCGCCACTTGTATGGTCATTGTTTCCGACTACGCGAACCAGTATCGCGGCAGGGGGCTTGATCTACCCGGCTTTGTGAAGGCGGCGGCACGGTTCGGGGGCGATGCCGTTTCCTACGGACGGGAGTTTCTGCGTGTGCGGCTCATGCCTCAATGCGCTTGTCTTTACACGCTTCAACTTGCTGCCGCGCTTCGCCGGCGGAGGTTGAAAAGGTCCGCGCGTCTGGGCATGCTGCCCCTGTTGGCCACGGCGGCTGCCATCGGCAAGAAGGTCACCGGATCCGACAAGGGTATATGGTGAGCGGCGATCGCCGCGCGGAGATCAACACATGGCTCGATGGCGGATTGGCGAATGGTGGGTCAGAACGATGGAAAGCATAAGGAGCTGACACAGCATCTGTTCATCCGCCACCGGAAGGGGGCGCGGGTCAATCTCCCGCGAAATCGAGATGGGATATCAGGGATCGATCGTCAGACCAGTTTTGCGCAGGTATGCGACAAGTCACGCGGGAACCGATTCCGGCTTTTCTCCGGTCGCCGGATGGGAGAGCACGGAAAGGGATAATTCACCCGATCGTCCGGAATGGTTCCGGAACCCGGTGGAAACGGATGGCGGTTCCTCGCGAACTCTTTTCCAGGATGGAGTCAATTCCGGCTCGAGCAAGTACGATCGGGTCGCCCGGATCGTCGCCATCGTGCTCCATGCCGAGGTTTTGGCCCTGCTGTTTCTTCTCGACATCCCCTTCAGGCCTGCCATCATTCCTCCGCAGCAGAGCGTCACTCATCTTGACTTCACGCTCTACGCGCCGCCGCCTCCCCCTCCGGTGACCATGCCGGTGGCCAAGGTCCGTGGCGGTGGCGGCGGTGGCGGCCTGCATCACCGGATGCTGCCCGTCGTGGGACATTTGCCCACCGTCGTGGCGAAGATGCCTGTGATGCAACCGCAAATCCTCAAGCTCGATCATCCCAAGCTGGCTGAGGCTCCGTCCGAGGTCGTGAAGATGACGGCCAACAGCAAGCTGCCGAACTTCGGAATGCCGGATTCTCCGCAAGTGGCGCTGGATTCGCAGGGAAGCGGAGGCGGCGCCGGATTCGGAGCGGGTCTTGGCGGAGGCATCGGCGAGGGACACGGCATCGGGGCTGGTCCCGGGAGTGGCGGCGGCTTTGGCGGCGGGCTGATGAGCGTCGGCGGAGGAGTTTCCGCACCCGTCGTCATCCATTCCGTCGAGCCGGAATTCACCTCCGAGGCTCGCGCGGCGAACTTCCAGGGAGATGTCGCGATGCGTCTGATCGTCGACGCGCGCGGGATGCCGCAGAACGTACGCGTGACGCAGCATCTGGGAATGGGGCTGGAACAAAAAGCCATCGAAGCCGTGGAACAATACCGGTTTCGTCCCGCCATGTATCAGGGGCATCCCGTGGCCGTGCAGATCGTTATCGACGTGGCCTTCCACCTGCACTGATTCCTTCCGTCTCAAGCGCGTAACACAGTTGGGTTGCGCCTGCTTGCGGAACCATTCAAGCCATCTCCCGATATCGAACACCCCAGAGGGCGGCAAGCCAATTCCTTCCCGCCGTTTCGCCGGCACCGGGCGAAAAAGGCGGGAGTGACCTTGTTCCGTGAAGTCCTGCGAGCCGCGGATCTGCACACGATTGAAGGCCAGTCAGAAAGCCGGATTGTGGAGATGTATCTCCGCGACGTGTGCGAAGGATGTAGCGGACGGAACTCCGGGTGGGACGGCTCCCCGTCGGCGATCGCGGAGCGCCTTCCCGCGCGACGCAGATTCAGCGAGAGGAGGGCTTGTCGTCTTCCGGATTCGAGGTTTCCACTACCTCGTTTCGCTGGCGGGCCCGCACATAGTAACCATGACGCGTTCTCACGATGAGTTTGCCATGGTTCGATGATCTGGCCATCACTTGCAGGGTGCGGTAGCCGCCTTGGCTGGCGGGCAGGCTGGAACGATAGCCCACGGTGTACTGGTTCCGGATTTCCTGTGCGACCTGGTCGGCGATGCTGTTCACATCGTCAAGGGAACGCGGAAAGTAGGCAATGCCGCCTGTTTCCTGGGTTAGCGATTCGAGCGCGTTTTTGGCGCTTCGGGCCTCGGCCTGCTCCGAGTCGTAAAGAAGGCCGATGGCGTAAACAACAGGACCGCCAAGTCCCTGCACGCGGGCGATCGCCTCCTGCAGATTGAGCCTCGACGCGTTGTCGGCGCCGTCGGTAATGATCAGCAGTACCTGCTTCGGCTGCCTGGCGTGCAGGGCGAGTTCGTCGGCGGACGCAGCAACCGCGTCGTAGAGCGCTGTTTCCCCCCGTGTATCGAAGCGGTTGACGGCACGATTCAGGGCCGCAAGATCGGATGTGAAGCCCTGGTCGAGCAGGGCGCGCTCGGAGAAATTCACGACGAAGACAGCGTCCCTGGAATTCAGCTCGCCCAGCAGCTTCATTGCGGCCTGGTTCACGGCTTCGCGTTTGTCCCGCATCGATCCCGAGTTGTCGATCAGCAGTCCCATCGACACCGGAAGGTCCTGGTGCAGAAACGATGTCGTGACCTGGGGCACGCCGTCTTCCCATACCCTGAAGTCCTCGCGCTTCAGGTCCAGGACGGGCCTTCCCTTTTCGTCGACCACGGCGCAGTTCAGCAGCACCTCGTCGACATCCTGGTGCAGCGTGTAGGTCCCATCCTTCTGCTTCTGGACCTGGCCGGCCCTGGCGGGCGACGTTGCCGGCGCCGGCGCGACCTCCGGATCCGGCGAGCGTACCGGATCGCGGTCGACAGTCAGGCTTTGTTGCCATTCCGGATGCGTCGGATCGTTCGACGAGGAAGCGGCCTGGACCCTTGCGACAGACAGCGAAAGGAATGCACAGCCGCAGCCAACCGCGGCGATCGAGAGACCAGCAGACAGAGAGCGGATAGGGCGCCGATTGCGAAGGGCTGGCGGGAACATAGGCAATCTTCCTGAGAACCGGATCCTCCCTGTTGTTTTGATGCGCTCAATGGCCCATGCATCCATGCCCCTGGGTGGGTCCAACCCCCGTTTTTTTCGCTGCAAGGCTCCCGTCCTCCCTACCGGCCCGCAACGCGGAACGCGGTCAGATGCTCGCGATGAAACTTCAGCGAGTGGCCTCCGTTGCAGGCCACAATCGGCTTGTTGGTCAGCAGCAGGCGCGAAACCAGGTTGGGGTTGGCGTCTCTTTCGAAGCTCGTATAGATCGAGTGGGACCGGCCACAGCTCTCCACCGAGCATTCGCAGTCAATCTGCCAAAGAGAGCTGGTGCGCGAAATCCGGCTGACCAGCGTCTCGGTGCTCGATTGGATGAGCGATTGCGGAACCGCATAGATGACGAAGAATCGTGAGCACAGGAAGTGTATGGGCCAGACATTCGCACAAAGATACTGCGAAGTGCCGATGCCGCCCAGCGTGCTTTGGGAAGGAAGCGAGATCGGCTCGCCGCATGCGGGGCACGGAAAACAAAAGACGAGGTTTCGAGTATCCATTTGCAATGTGTGTCCCGGATCATCGGGATGGGCGGACTGAAGCGAGGACGGCGGCCAGGCTTCACGGGACCCAAAAGAGGCGCCACTCGCTTGGATGCGAATGGGCCCAGGAATGCCTGCCGGTGAATTGTCGCTGGATCAAAATCTTTACTCTGTCGCCGTTGCGCGAGACACGCCGCAGTTGCAATCCCGCATGGAGAATCAATACTGCGTAATCCCTTTTCAGAGCGAGCGTAGTGCGAAGGGGAAAACGCCAGGTCGATGCGAGAACCGGGGCGCCGGGACATGGAAGGTACGCCGGAAAGAACACGCGGTAACCTGGAAAATGGCGTGGCCGGATCGGACAAGTGCTCGCGGAATCCCTTGTCGCGTTTGGGTTTGCACGCCACAAGAAACCATCGTCTGCCCGCCGGATTTTTTCCGGGTCCCGAGCCAACTCGAAAGCCCCGGCACGCATCCCAGTAAAAGCTGCGCGTATATGAAATCCATTTTTTGATTTAGGGTCGGGGTTCGCTCAGCCACGTTTCCACAATCCCTTGCAAGAGGATGCGCCCATGGCGACTCTCGTTCAACAACCCGGCGCGAGCCGGGAGGACGACAACCAGTTTCCGGCTGACGGTTTGCAGCCCACACCTTCGGAATGCATGTCCGCCGTGCTCCAGGGCCTGCATTCCATGCGGGATGGCAATTTCAGCGTGCGGCTCCCGGTGGCGTGGACCGGACTGCCCGGCAAGATTGCCGACAGCTTCAATGACATCGTCGGGGCCAATGAGCATATGGCTCGCGAATTGACCAGGGTCGGCCTTGCAGTGGGCAAGGAAGGCAGGATTCGGGAGCGAATTCGTCTGGAACGCCAGAGCGGGGCATGGGTCGACATGGAAGTGTCGGTCAACAAGCTTGTCGAGGACCTGCTGCGACCCATCACCGAAGTGACCCGCGCCATCGCCGCTGTGGCGCAGGGAAACCTGACGCAGACCGTACGGCTGGATGTGGACGGCCGGCCGCTGGAAGGGGAGTTCCTCAGATCGGCAAATATCGTCAACACCATGATCCAGCAGCTCGGCATCTTCACCGCCGAGGTCACGCGCGTGGCCCGCGAGGTGGGCACCGACGGCAAGCTGGGCGGCCAGGCCAACGTGCCCGGCGTGGCCGGTACGTGGAAAGACCTCACGGATTCGGTGAACTCCATGGCCGGGAACCTGACCGCGCAGGTGCGCAACATCGCCGAGGTGACCACGGCGGTGGCCCGCGGCGACCTTTCCCGCAAGATCACGGTCGATGTGAAAGGCGAGATCCTGCAACTGAAGGACACCATCAACACCATGGTGGACCAGCTCAACGCTTTCGCCGGCGAGGTGACGCGCGTGGCCCGCGAGGTGGGCACCGAGGGCAAGCTGGGCGGCCAGGCGCAGGTGCCCGGCGTGGCCGGAACGTGGAAGGACCTCACCGACAACGTGAACTTCATGGCCTCAAATCTCACCGGCCAGGTGAGAAACATCGCGGAGGTGGCAACCGCGGTGGCTCGCGGCAATCTGTCGCGCAAGATCACCGTGGATGTGAAGGGCGAGATCCTGGAGCTGAAGGACACCATCAACACCATGGTGGACCAGCTCAACGCCTTCGCCGGCGAGGTGACGCGCGTGGCCCGCGAGGTGGGCACCGAGGGCCGGCTGGGCGGCCAGGCCAACGTGCCCGGCGTGGCCGGAACGTGGAAGGACCTCACCGACAACGTGAACTTCATGGCCAGCAACCTCACCGGCCAGGTGCGCAACATCGCCGAGGTGGCGACGGCCATCGCCAACGGCGACCTCTCGAAAAAGATCACCGTCGACGTGCGCGGCGAGATCCTGCAGCTCAAGGAAACGCTGAACACCATGGTCGAGCAGCTCCGGTCGTTCGCCGCCGAAGTGACGCGCGTGGCCCGCGAGGTGGGCAGCGAAGGACGGCTCGGCGGCCAGGCCAACGTCTCCGGTGTCGCCGGAACGTGGAAGGATCTGACCGACTCGGTAAACGCCATGGCCGGCAACCTGACGGGACAGGTGCGCAACATCGCCGAGGTGACCACGGCGGTGGCCCGCGGCGACCTTTCCCGCAAGATCACGGTGGATGTAAAGGGCGAGATCCTGGAGCTGAAGAACACTATCAACACCATGGTGGACCAGCTCAACGCCTTTGCCGCCGAGGTGACGCGCGTGGCCCGCGAGGTGGGTACCGACGGCAAGCTGGGCGGCCAGGCGCAAGTGTCCGGCGTGGCCGGAACGTGGAAAGACCTCACCGACAATGTGAACGTGATGGCCGCGAACCTCACCGAGCAGGTGCGCGGAATCGTCAAGGTTGTCACCGCCGTGGCCAACGGGGAACTGACCCGGAAACTTACGGTCAACGCCAAGGGCGAGGTGGCGGCTCTGGCCGAAACCATCAACGGAATGACCGATACTCTGGCGACATTTGCCGATCAGGTGACTACGGTTGCGCGAGAGGTCGGCGTGGAAGGCCGGCTGGGCGGTCAGGCCAACGTGCCGGGCGCCGCGGGCACGTGGAAGGACCTTACCGGAAACGTCAACCTTCTGGCCGACAACCTGACCAACCAGGTGCGCGCCATTGCCGAAGTGGCCACCGCCGTGACCAAGGGCGACCTGACGCGGTCGATCCAGGTGGAGGCGCGCGGCGAGGTTGCGCAACTCAAGGACAACATCAACACGATGATCGACAACCTGCGCCTCACCACCGACCGCAATACGGAGCAGGATTGGCTGAAGACCAACCTGGCGCGGCTCACCAGCATGCTGCAGGGGCAACGTGACCTTTCGACGGTGGGCCGGCTTTTGCTCTCGGAGCTGGCTCCGCTGGTCAATGCGCAACAGGGCGTCATCTACCAGATGACCACCGACTCCTCATCGGGCGAGGACAGTCTGATTCTTCTTTCCACCTACTCGGACACGCCGGAAGGCCAACTCAAGGAGCTGCGCATCGGTCAGGGCCTCATCGGGCAATGCGCCGCCGAAAAGAGACGCATGCTCATCACCGAGCTGCCCAGGCGCACTCCGCCGATCCGGTCCGGTCTCTTCAAGGCCGTGCCCAAGAACGTGATCGTGCTCCCGGTTCTGTTCGAAGACCGCGTCAAGGCCGTCATCGAGCTGGCCAGCCTGAGCGCATTCACGGCGTCGCATCTGGCCTTTCTCGAGCAACTGACGTCCAGCATCGGAATCGTCCTCAATTCCATTGAGGCCACCATGCAGACCGAGGGCCTGCTCAAGCAGTCGCAGCAACTGGCCGCGGAGCTGCAGGCGCAACAGAAGGAATTGCAGCAGACCAACGAGCAACTGGCGCAAAAGGCGCAGCAACTGGCCGAACAGAACTACGAGGTGGAGCGCAAGAACCAGGAGATCGAGCAGGCCCGGCGCGCTTTGGAGGAAAAGGCCCGCGAACTGGCCCTTACCTCGAAGTACAAGTCCGAGTTTCTGGCCAACATGTCGCACGAATTGCGGACGCCGCTCAACAGCATCCTGGTGCTGGGCCAGCAACTGGCGGACAACCCCGAGGGCAGCCTGAGCGCCCGCCAAGTCGAGTTTGCCCGCACCATCCACGCCGCCGGCACCGACCTGCTGAATCTCATCAGCGACATTCTCGATCTTTCCAAGATCGAGTCGGGGACGGTTTCGGTCGAAGCCGAGGAGGTGCTCTTCCGCTCGATGCTGGAAGCCGTTTCGCGTCCGTTTCGTCTGGAGGCGGAAAACCGCAAGCTGTTCTTCGAGGCAAGCTCGGATCCCAAGCTGGGCCGCAGCCTCGTCACCGACTCGAGACGCCTCCAGCAGGTGCTCAAGAATCTGCTTTCGAACGCCTTCAAGTTCACCGAGCAGGGCGGCGTGAAGCTCACCATATCGCGGGCCTCCAGCGGCTGGAGCGCCGATCATCCCGTCCTGTGCGGCGCCGGGTCGGTGGTGGCATTTACGGTCGCCGACACCGGAATCGGGATTCCTCCCGAAAAACAGCGCATCATCTTCGAGGCCTTCCAGCAGGCCGATGCCGGCACCAGCCGCAAGTACGGGGGAACCGGTCTCGGCCTCGCCATCAGCCGCGAGCTGGCCAGTCTTCTGGGCGGGGAAATCCAGCTCAAGAGCACGCCCGGACAAGGCAGCACCTTTACTCTTTACCTCCCGCAGACCTACGTCGGCACGACGGCCCCCGCTGTCCCGAAGGAACGGAGCTCCCCCAGGCAGGCAACCGCGGAATTCCTGCCCGCCGGGTCCATCTCCGATCAGGATGCGCAGATGGAAGACGATCGTGCCGACCTGTCGAAGGGCGACGCCGTGCTTCTGATCGTCGAGGACGATCCGCACTACGTGCGCGTGGTGACGGATCTGTCGCACGACGCCGGCTTCAAGGTGCTCATCGCAACCAGCGGCGCCGAGGCATTGTCATTGGCCGAGGAATACAGCCCCACGGCGATCTCGCTCGATGTCTTCCTTCCCGACATGCTGGGCTGGACGGTCCTGAACCATCTCAAACAGAACCCGAGGACCCGCCACATCCCGGTACAGATGCTGACCCTCGATGAGGATCGTCATCACGGTCTCTCCCGGGGCGCATTTTCCTTCATCACCAAGCCGGCGTCGCGGGACGAACTCGATTCCGCCTTGACGCGCATCCGCGAATACTCCACGCGCAAGCCCAAACGGCTGCTGGTTGTGGAGGACGATCCCCGCGAGCAGCTCACCACGAGGGAGTTGCTGGGCCACGAGGATATCGAGATCGAGGTAGCCGACTCGGGAGCGTCGGCTCTTGCGGCGCTGGCCAAATCGGCTTATGACTGCGTGGTGCTCGACCTTCGGCTGCCCGATATATCGGGCTTCGATGTGTTGGAGCGCCTGCGCGATACGCCCAAGCTAAGGGACTTGCCGGTGGTGGTTTTCACCGGCCGGGAACTGAACACCGACGAGGACCAGCGCCTGCACCGGCTGGCGCGCAGCGTGGTGCTCAAGGACGTGGAATCGCCCGAGCGCCTTCTCGACGAAACGGCCCTGTTCCTCCATCGCGTGGTCGGCGATCTGCCGGGCTCGAAACAGCGGATGCTGGAAAGACTTCACCGCTCCGACGAGGCGTTGACCGGGCGCAAGGTGCTGATCGTCGACGACGACGTCCGCAACATCTTCGCGCTGAGCAGCGTGCTCGAGCGGCGGGGCATGACCGTGCTCTCCGCCGGAACTGGGAGGGAAGCGATTGCAACCATCGAATCGACGCCCGATCTGGCCATCGTGCTGATGGACATCATGATGCCGGAGATGGACGGTTACGAGACGATGCAGGTGATTCGCCAGAACCTGGAGTTGCGGCGGCTGCCCATCATCGCCCTGACGGCCAAGGCCATGAAAGGGGACCGCGAAAGCTGTCTGGAGGCCGGGGCGTCGGATTACCTGGCCAAACCTGTAAACACCGAGCAACTGCTCTCGGCATTGCGCATGTGGTTGCACCGCTAGGTTCGTTGCGCGGAATCTGAAGAGTCGTGAGGAACAGCGATGACCTCGGCACCCAAGGTCAACATACTTCTGGTCGACGATCAGCCCGCCAAGCTCTTGAGCTATGAGGTCATCCTCGCGGAGCTGGGAGAGAATCTGATCCGGGCGACCTCGGCAAACGAGGCGCTGCAGATTCTTCTCAAGACCGATGTCGCCGTGGTTCTGATGGACGTGAGCATGCCCGACGTCGACGGCTTCGTGCTCGCCGACTTCATCCGCCAGCATCCGCGCTTCCAGAAGATCGCGATCATCTTCATTTCCGGCGTTCACATCGCCGATGCCGACAAGATCCAGGGCTATCGCAGCGGGGCAGTCGACTATATTCTCGTCCCCGTCGTCCCGGAAGTGCTTCGCGCCAAGGTGGGCGTATTTGTCGAGCTGCACAGGAAGACCCGTTTGCTCGAAGCCCTGAACAGCAACCTCGAAAAGCTGGTCGAGGAGCGCACCGGGAAGCTGAGACAGAGCGAGGCCCAGTATCGCACCAAGGCGGCCCTGCTCGACCTTGCTTCCGAGGCCATCATCGTGCGCGATCTTCCCGGGGCCATCCGGTTCTGGAATACGGGCGCGGAAAAGCTCTATGGCTGGAGCCGGGAAGAGGCCCAGGGAAAGGATTTGCACGAGCTGCTTGGCACAATCTTTCCCAGCTCCCGGCGCGAAGTCGAGGAGACATTGAAGGAGTTCGGGGAGTGGCAGGGGAATCTGCTGCAGACAACGCGGGACGGGCGCCAGATCACGATCAGTTGCCACAAGACGCTGAACCGCGAGGAAAATGCCATTCTGGAGGTGAACCGGGACATCACCATCCAGTTGCAGACCGAGGAGGCGCTGCGCAATGCCGAGAGGCTGGCGGCGATGGGCCGCGTGGCCGGGATCATCGCGCATGAGATCAACAACCCGCTCACCTCCATCATGAACATCTTCTACCTGTTGAAGAGCCACCCCTCCCTGGACAATCATGCCCGATGCTATGCCGACATGGCCGAGCAGGAGTTGCGCCGCCTCTCGCATATCACGCGCCAGACCCTGAGCTTTTATCGCGAATCCCGGGACCCGGTGCAGGTCATCCTCCGTGAGCTTCTGGACAACATACTGGAATTGCAGGGGCGGGACCTGCGCGACAAGCGGGTCGCGCTGCAGAAGCAATACTTCACAGACGCCGCCCTCAATGGATTCCCCATCGAGCTCCGGCAGGTGTTCCTCAACGTGCTTCTGAATGCGGTCCAGGCGATGCCGGGCGGAGGCATCCTGCGTGTTTCCGTGCGCGAGGCCATGGACTGGCCGTCCAACCGGCCGGGAGCCGCTGTCTCCATCGTTGACACCGGAACCGGGATTCCGCCCAAGGATGCCAAGCGGCTCTTCGAGCCGTTCTTCAGCACCAAGGCGACCAAGGGAACAGGACTGGGTCTTTGGATCAGCAAGGGAATTCTGCAAAAGTACGAAGGCCGCATCTCCTACCGGAGCTTTCGCCATCAGGGCAGATGCGTGACGTGTTTCCGCATCTTCATCCCCATCAGCGGACTGCAGATCAGGCATTCCAATGGTGGAGGAAGGCTTCGCAGGAGGGAACTTGACCTTGAGCCCTCCCGGGAACCTGGCGAGGAAACCTCAAACGGGGTTTTTGGGGGCGTGCCGGCCGATGCATCCGAGCCAGGTTGCTCGTCCAGCGAAGCCGAAGCCGCCCAGCGCATCTAGAACTGGTTCCATAAATCCGTTTGAAAGGGCACGGCTTGCCGGGGTTCTCGGGCCTGGGAAATCATGATCGTCGGCACGGATGTTCCCGGCCCTTTTCACCCGGTCTTTGCGAGAGGGCGGAGTTGCATCTTCGATTTCGCCGAAGATGAAAGCAGGTCCGATCCGGGAATCAGAACTGATATCCCGGCTTCAGCTCGCACCGATAGACGGTGGATCTGTCCGCGTTGGTGCGAATGTTGCACGTGGCCCAGCTCAGAAAGAGATCGGGGCCGAGAGGAAACACCATGGGCGCACCGTTGACCTCGGCTTCGATGCTGACGCCTTCCTGCGTGGGGGGAAGCGTGAAGTGGAGTGCGTCGCCGAATTCCACCGGATAGGCCTCGCGGACGTTGGAACTGATGGTGTCCTGGAAGACTTCGGCTTCGAGAAGGAAGGTTGCGGTGTCGGACCAGTCGACGGCGGAAGCGGTGATCTGGCGACCGCCATGGATGTAGCCGCTGGAATCGATCTTCGTAAAAGGACAGGGGCCAGCGATGCAGGAAGCGCGCACGTCGCGAAACTCGTTGCCGGGGCCGGCGTCGAGCGAGACGGAATTTCGCGCGGCTTTCCAGTTGCCGTCGGGCGAGCAGACCGGCTGATGATTGCAGGGCACGTTGCCCTTGTTCACCACCTCGAAGGTCTTCACCGCGCTCCCGATGTTGATCGCCGTCCCGGAGTTGACCGTGTATCGGATGCGAATGTTGGAGACGACCGAGGGTTTTCCGGTGACCGTGGGAGGAGCCTGCCTGGGCAGGGGCGACATGGCGGCGACGTAGAGCTGGCGCGTGGTCAGGTGAATTCCGCTGCGCAATTGCAGGTCGAGCGGCATGTAGCCGTCGCGGCGGAAGCTCAGATCGACGTTGCGGCCGGGCCAGAGAATCTGCGGATAATTGAGCGCAAAGTAACCCGAGGCGTCGGAGCGCGTTCTGACGCTGCTGTAGCCATTTGAGGCGGTGACCACCACATCGGCGAT
Organism: Acidobacteriaceae bacterium; assembly: GCA_030039035.1. Taxonomy (GTDB): domain Bacteria; phylum Acidobacteriota; class Terriglobia; order Terriglobales; family Acidobacteriaceae; genus Telmatobacter. The sequence goes on from JASHQQ010000057.1 coordinate 41,390, forward strand.
GGGCAACTGTTTGCGCACGTCTTCATCGCGGCGAACGACCGCGCCGTGAATGGTGATATTGCGCGTGCGCACGTGCTGGATGCGCAAGGTAATGAGTGCGGCTGCCGCGGCCGCGCAGGCCACTGCGATAATCCAGGTTTTGGCAGTCCGGCGAATCACTTCGGGTTCACTCGCATCCCAATGGGTTGGACGCGGATTCGGCCGGATTTGCCGTCCGGGCCACCTTGCACGCGGTCCGTTGCATCTAACCGCCTTGTTGCAGCGACCGATCCAGACTGGAACCGTACTCGAGAGCTTCGGCTCTACGGAATCGATGACCGGGGCACGCCGCCGAAAACCGTTCCAGGAGCATGGAATCGTCGGTTCGCGGCGCGAATTCATGCGCCGCGCGGCGTCGTTGTCCATCGGCGCATCGTTTGCTCTGACCCAGGTCGAGGCGCTGATCGCCCAGGCCGGGCCGCCGCAGAACGGAGCGCAACATGCCGATCCGGCGTCGGTTCCCGAGCCGGGATCGCTCACGCCGGAGGACGAGCAGCTTCTGGATGAGATCGAGCACGCCAGCTTTCTGTTCTTCTGGGAGCAGTCCAACCCGGCGACCGGCCTGACCAAGGACCGCTGCAACGTGCGGGAGAAGGATACGAGCCTGGGCGCGAGCATCGCGTCGACGGGCTTCGGGCTGACGGCGATCTGTATCGCCGAAAAGCGCGGTTTTGTGAGCCACTCCGATGCCCGGGTGCGTGTCATCCAGGCGCTCTCGTATCTTTGGCACAAGCTGCCCACGCATCGCGGGTTTTTCTATCACTTTGCCAATATCGACACGGGTGAACGGATGTGGGACTCCGAAGTTTCCTCTATCGATACGGCGCTGCTGCTGTGCGGGATCCTTACCTGCCGCGAGC
>JASHQQ010000344.1 GCA_030039035.1 Acidobacteriaceae bacterium
AGATAAGAGTGACTATTATGCCGCCAGCAGCGCCAACTTAACCGAGACGATTACGGAGCCGGTAGCCTCGCCACCCATCTTCTCGCCGGCCGAGGGGAAATATGACGAGGCGCAATCGGTTACCCTGACCGACAAAACCAAGGGGGCGGTCATTTACTTCACGATCAACGGGACGACGCCCTCTGCTTCTTCAGCCAAATACACCGTGCCGATCGAGGTTTCTTCGACAGAGACCATCAAGGCCATCGCGGTGGCGGCGGGGCATTTGAAGAGCGCCGTCGCTTCGGCCACCTATACGATCGCAGCCCCGGCGGCGACGCCATCGGTCTCACCTGCCGGCGGCATCTACAGCTCCGCGCAAACAGTGACCATCATCGATTCGACGCCCAGGGCGACGATCCGCCACATCGCCAATGGGACGACACCGATAACGGCTTCACCGGTTTATACCGGACGGATCATGCTGTCTACATCCCAGACCGTAAAAGCAATTGCCGAAGCACCCGGATACACCAACGGCGCCGTGGCGACTTATACGATCCAGTAGTTCAACATGTCACCGCCTCAGCGACCATGAGGAGATGCGTATGTTTGCAGACGGTCGATTTTCCCAGATTCGAGTCCTAGTTGCGTCAGGACTCACGACCGCAGCACCCTTAGCACTATTGGCCGCAACACCTCTTGCGCAACCAAAGGATGGCTTCACATCTAGCAAAAGGCAATTCGTTGAAAGGTACGGTAAGCTTCCTTTGAGCTTTGAGGCGAATGCCGGCCAAGCGGACAAGAGCGTCAAGTTTTTGTCGCGAGGCAGCGGATATGGGATATATCTGACGGGCGATGAAGCGGTACTGGCTTTGCGAAGGGCCGGCTGCAAAGGAGCACCTGCATCCGAGGTAGCGGCTGCGAACACTTTTTCGGCTCGTCCGCCCCAGCCGCGAAGCGAGGCAGGCTGCGTACAAGGCGCCGACGTCGTTCGCATGCGACTGGCCGCGGCAAGCAGCAGCACGGCTCCTCCGGTGGGCGAGGAGCAGTTGCCCGGAACGGCCAACTATTTCATCGGAAATGATCGGGACAAATGGCGGACGAGTGTACCAACTTACGCCAAGGTTCGGTACAGCCGGGTCTATCCCGGAGTGGACCTTGTCTACTATGGCAAGCAACGGCAGCTCGAATACGACTTCGTCGTTGCTCCTGGCGCCGACCCCACGGTCATACGGCTCCAATTTGCCGGTGCGAAGGGACTGCGACTGGAAGCAGACGGAAATCTGGCTGTGTCTGCTGAGGACGAGGCGATGACATTCCACAAGCCGACGGTCTACCAGGAAGTTGATGGCAAGCGAAGGGCGGTTGCGGGAAGCTATGCCTTACTGGCTGGGCACATGGTGGCTTTCCACCTGGGCAGTTACGACAGCCGGAGACCCCTGGTGATCGATCCGGTGCTCGAGTACTCGACCTACGTGGGCGGGTCGGGATACGATAGCGCCGGTGCGATTTCGGTGGATGGGGCAGGCAATGTGTATTTGGCAGGAGAGACGACCTCAAATAACTTTCCGGCGACAAAAGGCGCCATCCAAACCACGAATCAAGCATCGAACTCCGGCCCGAATGCCTTTGTCACCAAACTGAATGCAACCGGCACGGCACTGGTCTATTCCACGTATCTCGGCGGCGATTACCCCGCCGCCGCGTCGGGACTGGCCGTAGACCGATCCGGCAATGCCTACGTAACAGGGTCTGGCTGCGTTGACTTCCCGGTGACCAAAGGCGCCTTCCAGACTACCTGTAAAGCCGTGGGAGAATATGGCTCGAACGGATTCGTTGCCAAACTGAACCCAACCGGCACTGAACTGGTTTATTCCACATACCTTGGCGGAAGCGGAAACGAGGAAAGCAACGGAGACCAGGCGAACGGGATAGCGGTGGACGGCTCCGGCCATGCATACGTCACCGGGCGAACGACCTCCGGCGATTTCCCAGTGACGAAGGGGGCCTTCCAGACCAACAGCAACCCCTGGGCCAATGCCTTTGTCACCAAGCTGAACCCGACCGGCAGCGCGCTCGTCTACTCTACCTACCTGAGCGGGAGCGGTATCTGCTACACAGCCACCTATTGCGAAGGGGACGTCGGGTACGGGCTGGCTGTGGATGATTTCGGGAATGCGTACGTTGCAGGGCAGGCCTACTCATCCGACTTTCCTGTGACCCCTGGCGCATTTCAGACCAAGAACAACACATACGCCGGCAATGGCCCGAATGCATTCATCACCAAGCTGAACCCGGAAGGCACGGACCTTGTCTACTCAACCTACCTCGGTGGGATCTACTTCGACGGCGCGACCGCAATCGCCGTGGACAACTCGGGAGAGGCGTATGTAACCGGGTTAGCACAATCCGCGAATTTTCCGGTCACCAAGGGCGCTTACCAGACGAAGAATCGCCAAGCCCCTGATGTGCCCAATGCATTTGTGACCAAGTTCAGTGCGGACGGGAGCACCCTTGAGTACTCCACGCTTCTTGGCGGACCGAACGGCGATTCCGCGTTCGCGCTGGCGATCGACTCATGGGGAAATGCGTACGTCACCGGCACCGCCTTTTCCAGCAACTTCCCGGTGACGCCAGGGGCCTTTCAGCCGACCAACCGCGGCGATTCGAATGCATTCTTGACCATGCTCAACCCCGCGGGCAGCAAGTTGCTCTATTCCACTTATCTGGGCGGAAGCCGTAGCGACGGCGCAAGCAGCCTGGCCATGCTCGCCGATGGCAGAGTGTTTGTTGCCGGGACCGCCCTGTCAACGGACTTTCCTGTGACCAGGGGAGCCTTTCAAACTGCGAATCCTGGCAGCTACAGCGGATTTGTGACGGAGTTCAACCTGAGCGGGATCACGACAACAACGCTGGCCTCAAGCGCAGATCCGGGAGTGGCGGGCACTGCGACGAAGTTCACGGCAGAGGTCGCGGCAGCAGATCTCTCCAAGGTTCCGACAGGTAGCATGGTCTTCAAGTTAGATGGGAAAACGACCATCACCAAGGCTCTCAGTGACGGCAAGGCGGTCTTTGCCACGTCAGGCCTGGCTGTGGGAAAGCACACGCTAGTCGCCACTTATGGTGGGAGCGCTTCGTTCTCGCCGAGCACCAGCGCCACTCTGACCGAAACGATCAAGCTGCCGATAGCCTCGCCACCCATCTTCTCGCCGGCCGAGGGGAAATATACCAAGGCGCAACCGGTTACCGTGACCGACAATACCAAGGGTGCGGTCATTTACTTCACGATCAACGGGACAACGCCGACCGTTTCTTCAACCAAATACACCAAACCGATCGAAGTTTCTTCGACAGAGACCATCAAGGCCATCGCAGTGGCGGTGGGGCATTTGAAGAGCGCCGTCGCTTCGGCCACCTATACGATCGAAGCCCCGGCGGCGACACCATCGATCTCTCCTGCCGGCGGCATCTTTAACTCCGCGCAGACGGACTGAAAGCTGTTTAGGGATTTCAAGTCCGCGATTCGATCTGAAACGCTGGACTGCGTTCACTCCATATGCCTGAAGCCGGAACCCGGTCAAGTACGCGGGCGCTCTACCTTTACTTCAGCCTGCTTGCGCTGCCGGTGAGTATCACCAGCCCGCAATGGCGGCTCGACATCCCCACCGATGCAGTACTTCCTCACCAATCAGCTTCGCGCTTCCGAAGCAGTGTATGCTGACTTTTCCGCAATTCTTTACGCCGGCTTTCTTCCCACCACGCTTCTGTATGGGTTCCTGTGCTCCAGGCTTCCGGCGCGCAAGTTGCAGTGGTTGTCGATGATCGTCGGTCTGCGTCAGTTCGTACCCATGGCGTTCATTCACAGGGGCAATCAGGCTCTGTTTGCCGCGGTGTTCATCGGCCTTATGGGAGGCATGGACCGTTCTACATTCGGGTGGGCGGGTTCAGGGCTCCTGGAGTCCTCATGCCCCTGCAGGACGCAGCAAGCGCGCAAGCCTACTTGTTCTTCCACTCCGCCGCCTGATCCGGCCTGCCCCAATCTTCATAGAGCTTTACAAGCCACTTCCGCGTGAAGTCGACGCAGTCGCGGTCGGGAGCGTCGACGCGTCCCTCGCCCGCGAGCATGCCACGATACGCGTGAAGCATCATCGGCTCGGCCTCGGCGTATCGCTTTTCGCCAACCAGCGTTGTTCCCATCACGGATTCAGCAGTCAAGCGAACCCAGTTATCGGCGGGCGCGTTCTTGACGGCTTCCAGCGCCTGGCGCACCATCGGCTCGGCCAGCGCATATTTGCCCTCCGACGCGTAGATCAGCGCCAGTTCGATTCGCGCCTCCGTGGTGCTCGGGCTGCTCGCGCCGGAGGCGTGTGTTTCCTCGGCGACCAACTCGGCGCCGGGTTTCTCCGCGGATCGGAAAGCGCCTGCCCGCACGTAAGCCATGACGAGGTGATAAAGGCAGCGCAGCGTGCCCGGGCCTTCGGCGCCATAGACGCGCCGCTTATACTCGCAAGCCCGCCCGATCAGCGCCTCGCCGCTCTGGTGCTGGCCCTCGAGCGAATAAGCCATCCCCAGGTTCTCCATCGCGTTCAGCGTATCCATGTTTTCCAGCCCCAGCACACGCGTACTGATCTTGACCACCTCTTCGAAGATCGGCGCCGCCTGGGCGGCCTTGCCGTCGTTGTTGTAAAAGCTGGCCAGGTTGGCCATGCTCACCAGGGTGTCAGGATGCTCCGCGCCCATGGCGCGCCTGCGGATCGCAACCACCTGGGCCAAAAGGTCCTCGGCCTGGGGAAGTTTTTCCTCGTCACCGTAGTCCTCGGCCAGATCGTTCATGGCGGCCAGCGTGTCGGGGCCTTCAGCTCCCTCCACACGCCGGCTCATCTCCAGCCTCTGCCGGTCGAGCGACTCAGCGTCCTTGATCTTATCCTCGGCGGCGAGCGTTGCCGTCATATTGCCCAGCAAATGGACCGTGTCCGCATTGTCTCCGCTGAAGACTCGCCGGCTCACCTCGAGCGCCTGCTTGTCCAGCGTTTCAGCCTGCCCGTACTTTCCCTCCTTGTAATAGATCCATCCCAGCATCTGCATCGCCCGGAAGGTATCCGCATTGTCCAGGCCCAGTACACGCCGGCTGGTCTGGTAAGCCTGGCTGGCCATGGTCTCGGCCTCGGTATACTTTCCATCCGCCTGGTCCATCTGCGCGAACTTATTCAGCGTTTCGATGGTGGTGGGGTTTTCCGCTCCTGACACGCGCCGGCGCAGGTCGAGCGCCCGCTCGAACTGACTTCGTGCCTGGGGAAACAATCCCAGATCGGTGTACGTCTCGGCCAGCGTTTCACGAATCGCCGACTCGAGATCCGGCTGCTTGCCGAATTTGCCATCGATCCTGGAAGCAGCACGGTCGAGCGCCGTTCGCACCTTCATATCCGGATCCGGCTTCGTGTTCGGCCCCGACTGGCCGTAGGGGCTGGCCTGCGCCAGCAGATCATTGCGCAAAAAGTCCGATACCGCCCGCGAGGTCTCCGACTCCTGCTGCGCCTTTTTCTGAGCCTCGATCGCCCGCGCCTCCGCCTTTCGCGCCTGAATCGCTTCCCGCGAGCTGGCCGCGATACCCAACACCAGCACAAGGAAGACCGCGGCGACTCCGGTAACCAGTGCCTTGTTGCGCCTGGCGAACTTGGCGAGCTGATAAGCGGTGCCTGGCGGCCGCGCAACAATCGGCTCATCCCGCAGATGCCGCCGGATATCCGCCGCAAGTTCCGCGGCCGAGGCGTAGCGGCGCGTCTTGTCCTTTTCAAGCGCCTTGGCGACGATGGTCTCGATGTCGCCGCGATAGTCGCGATGGACGGAGCTGAGCGGCGCAGGGTCGGTTTGCTGGATCGTCCTCACCGCCTCAAGCATCGTCCTGGGCAGGGAATACGGCAGCTTGCCGGCGAGCAGCTCGTAGAGGATCACGCCCAGCGCGTAAACGTCGCTTCGCGTGTCGAGCGCCAGCGGATCGGCAAGCACCTGCTCCGGACTCATGTAAGCGAGCGTGCCCAGCAACTGGCCCAGGTCCGTTTGCCGCGTGGCCTGCGCGTCGGAGTCCGTCGCCCGCGCCAGCCCGAAATCGAGAATCTTGGGCTGCCCGGATTCGTCGACAAGGATGTTGCCCGGCTTCAGATCGCGGTGAATGATGCCGCGCCGGTGCGCATGCTGAACCGCGTCGCAGACCTGAATCATCAGCTCCAGGCGCTGGCGCGTGGTCAGCTTCTCGGCGTTGGCATATTCCACCAACGGCCGGCCACGAATGAGTTCCATGGCGAAGAAAGGCTGCACGCCGAAGCTGGTCTCGGCGCTGCCGGCTTCATAGATCTGTGCGATGCCGGGATGATGGAGTCGGCCGAGAGCTTGCGATTCCTGCTCGAAGCGGCGCACCAATTCGCGGTTTGCCCACGCCGATTTGATGACTTTCAGCGCCACGCCACGGCGCGGCTGATCCTGTTCGGCCTCGTAGACTGCGCCCATACCTCCCTCGCCCAGGAGGCGCAGGATGCGATATCTGCCGATGGTCGTCGGCAGTGCATTCTGGTCTTCTCCCAGGAAAAGTCCGAGGGAAGGGGGATCCCCGGCGGCGATGGTTACCCCTTCTGCCGACGGAGTCCCGGGCGCGCGCGTGGCAGCGTCATTGTCTGGCATGGAGTCTCGCTCTTCGACGCGTACAGGCAGATGCAGGACAGGTGCAAGGTCAGGATATGTATCGCCTCAGTCCGCCGTCAACGATGGGTGGCCAATCAATGCAAACCTGCCTCTCTTTGGCTCGCCCTGACGAGGAATGAGTCGCCGTTCCATCGGTCTGTGCCAGGTTCTGATCCAGTATCTCCTGCATTTCAGCGCCAAGGTTACGCATGGTCTGTGTACGGATTTACTTTGACGTAAAGTCGCCGACGCGCCCTTGTGCCGAGCCAGCCCGTGAAGCGTTCGACCAAGCGAACGCGTCGGCCGTTTTTCGGCAACTTGACTGACCGAAGCATCATGGAGCCTTGGCAATTTGTGTGCGGACTTGCGTCGGTGAGTGACTCGACGATAACGCACTTTTCGAGGTGAGGTTCCCGATGGTGGGATTCTCCCCCAAACGGCAGCGCATGAATGCAAAAGGCTGGATATTGGGGAATGCCCTGAACCTGATCACGCAAATCATCCAGCGGGATTGATTGGGCGGAATTGCATTAATGACTATTCCATGGTTGATTCGATAATCGACCAGCTGAGAGCGGTTACCTCATCCTCCATGGAGAGACGCATGATCACTTGTTCTACCGCCTCGTTATTTCTGCCCGCTGTAGTCAATTCGGCGCGGATGTGAGTTTCATCTTTGTCTTCGTCTTGTTCGCCATGGATTGACTGGAGGGCAATCGGCAAACTGTTGATGGCGGAAAGCAGCAACGCGCGAAGGCGGGTCGCAACGGATAGACGGCAAGCTAGCAGCACCTCGTAACGTGTTTCGGCGGGGGTAGCCTGTGGCAGGACCGGATGAAGGCGATAAGCCAGCGGGCGGAGCACCATATTCGCAAATAGCACCGCGGCGGCAAGCATTAGAGCCAGGTTGAGTGCGCCAAGCCCGCAGAGAGCGCCAATTGCAGCGGAACACCAGATTGTGGCCGCTGTGTTGAGTCCGCGCACGTTGGCGCCATCCTTGAAGATGACGCCAGCACCAAGGAAACCCACTCCAGACACAACATAGGAGATGATGCGTCCGCGCGCAGACGGATCTTCGCCGAGCAGAAACCCGCACATCGCAAATGCCGACGCACCGGCCGCCACCAAGGCATTGGTACGGGTTCCCGCCATGCGCTGCCGCCATTGCCGCTCCAAGCCCACTGTCGCGCCCATCAAAAGGGCTGATAACAGGTGCAAGCCGAATGGAATGGGGCCAATGCCGTTCATGACGTCCTTGACGTACTCCTGCTTGTTAGCGGATTGAATGAATGACGCCAGCCAGATCCAATACGTGATAGCCGAGCATCAGCGTCATCGCGATCAGATAACCGCGCAACACGGTGAGCGAGATGCGTACACCGGGTGTCATGGCAATGTGCCCCAGTCCTTCGGTTGAGCACTTCTGTTCTGGCGCGTCGTCAAGCGGATGAATCACGCGGAAGTATTCAGGAGCATATGAATTCCGCATCGATGCCATAAATCACCTCGTGCCCTCAGGCAAAAAGATCAGGTAGCATTATCTGCGCGGCCAGCAGCAGCGACAGGGCAAAGAGGACCACGATGATGGTCCAGTTGATGTAGTTATTCCAGGGGCGGTTTACCCAACGATCCCCAAGCAAATCGTGATCGTTGAGGAGCAGTTGCAGGAAGATAATGGCCGACGGCAGGATCAATCCGGCGAAAACCTGAACGCTGATGATGACCAGTTGCAATGGCATGTGCGGAATGAGAACGACTGCTGCAGCCGCACCAACGCACGCAATACAGGTTGCGTAGAAACCGGGAGCCTCCCATAATTTCTTGTGCAGCGAGTGCTCCCAACCCTGCACTTCGCCATATGCCCAGGCGCTGGCCAGCGAAATGGCGGTAGTGCCAAGCACTGCCGCGTTGACCATCAAGAGAAGCACGCCGTTGCGGACAAAGTGGCCGGCAACGGGCCCGAGTGCGACCGCCAGTTGCGCCGGATCTTCGAAGGTTATTCCGTGGTGGTATCCAAAGTTCCCGACCAGCATCATGGCTCCGGCGACAAGGACGGTAAATGTGGCGCCAATGAGCGTATCGAGCCGCGCCCACTTCAAATCGGAGAATCGCAGCCGCTTCTCCGCCACGCAACTCTGCTGAAAGAACAATTGCCACGGGGCAATCGTCGTCCCTACGATGGCAATGACGAGAAACACCAGGCTGCTCGTGATGCCTCCCGCGGGGATCGTTGGGACAACGGTCGAGCGCGCGACGGCCGCCCAGCTTGGATGGACCCAATAAGCCAGTGCGAACCATGTCAGGTCCATCAGGCAGAGCGCGATGACAATGCGCTCCCAGCGAAGGTAGCTGCCGGTTACAACCATCAGCGTGAGTCCGAAGGCAGAGACCGGCACCGAAATCCACGGGCTGACGCCGAGGGCGCTGAGCGCGAGCGATATGGCTGCAAATTCGGTGATGAGTGTGAGAAAGTTGACGGCTAGCAAATCGAATAGAGAAAACCGTCCCCACCACTTGCCGAAGCGCTCGTAAATCATTGCCGCGTGGCCCTTGCCGGTCGCAATCCCTAGCCGCGCGACCATCTCCTGCACGAAGTAGCAAATCGGAAGCAGTACAATCAGCGTCCACAGCAGATGCAGGCCGTACTGCCCGCCGGCCTGCATATATGTAGAGACCGCTCCCGCATCGTTGTCCGCCTCCATCACGATCAGGCCGGGGCCGAACACCATGAGGAAGGTGAGCAGATGTTTTTGCCAGGAACGGCGTACCGTGATCACCTTAGCCGGCGCTGTCTCGGCAGGTGCTGCGATGACTTTGAGTTGAGTTTCCGCTAAGCGCATAGGTGCATCCTCCCGGTTTCATCCGTGGAGGACGCACTTGTAGCATTTGTCGGGGTTTTCGATGCCGTCCAAACACATGCCAGCGGTGTCTTCGGGTCGCCCGTCGCCACCCAATTGCAGGCAAGACGGCCCGTCTTCTGGATTAAAAAGAGCTTATTCATCATGGTTCCTCCTCGTGCAGTCCGAGCAGATGCCCGCGTACCGGACGCGCCAGAACGCAGTCCGGCAATGCCGGGCACAATGGACTGTTGGTTCGGGAGGGTGAGTCAGATACCGGCGGCTCACACGCTCAATTCACGGGTCAAATGCTGTGAAGAGCGATGTGGGAATCGTCGCTAGCCAGGGCTAAAGGCGGATTCCAGAGCGCTCATCGCGGCAC
>JASHQQ010000345.1 GCA_030039035.1 Acidobacteriaceae bacterium
AATCTGCCCGGCAGCGCTGACGCCGTTGGCGCCGCCGATTTGATCTGCGAACATGGTGGACCAGACCATCCCCGTGCCGGACGCGTTGAGCTTGGTCACGAAAACGGTGCTGCATTCGTCGTCATCCGGAGTTCCGCAACTGGGCTGAAAAGAGCCCGATGTTGTGGGGAAAAGCTGGCTATTGGTCTGGCCGATGACATAGGCCTCGCCCTCGCTGTCCGCGGAAATGCCGTTCGGATAGGAACCGACGTTGGTCGTGTCCGTGACGGGGCCAAGATAAGTAAGGTAGGCGAGCGGAGAGCCGGCCGAGCCGATGGGATTGAACTTGGCCACATATCCCTCGCCCCCGCCATTGGGAAGTTCACTTTGCGGCGTCTGCTGAAAAGCCCCGCCTGTGACAGGCAGTTTCGATGCCAGCGTAGCGCCCGTAAGAAAGAAATCCCCGGCTGAGTTCACCGCAACGCCGCTGCCGGTCGTCGCTCCAAAGGTTGTGACCGCGCCGCTGGCGATCAGCGCCGGATTATCCCCGACGAGCGTGGAATAGACCAGGCTGGAGCCGTCGGCGCTGAAGACCGACAGGAACGCGTATCCCGAAAGCTGGGTATAGGAGCTGGATCCCATAACCTGGACGCCTGTCTGTGAACCAGCGATCACCGCGCCGGCCGTGGTGGGGAAACATTCGAACGAGGGTACCTGCGGCGTGCACGAGTCGCCGGTGACTCCGGTGACATACGCCCGACCCAATGTGTCGATGGCAATGGCGCTGATCGAGGCCAGATTCGCGCCAAGATAGGTTGAATAGACGAGGTTCGATCCGCTCGGATCGAGTTTGGTCACGAAACCGTTGATCGAGCTCTCCGGCCCGCAGTTGGCGGTCCGCGTGCCGTTGTTGTCGAAGGCGCCACAGATGGTTTGGTAGGCTCCGGCCGTCGTTGGGTAGTTAAGGTCGTCGGTATAACCGGCAACGTAGGCGTTCCCCTCGGAGTCGACGGCGATCGAGGTCCCGTAGGTATTGTCCTGGCCGCCGCCAGACAAATAGGTGGAATAGATCAGCCCGGTTCCCTCGGAATTGAACTTGGTCACGAACGCGGCGCTGGAACCGGAGTTGGATGTCAGGGCCGGGTCCGAGCCCTGAAATGCATCCTTGATGGGGAAGTCGATGGCGTTGGTATATCCCGTCACGTAAACATCGCCGTCCGTATCAATCGCCAGCGCCTGGGTGGGCTGATACAGCGCCCAATCGGAATAGCCGTAGTTGTAGCCGATATAAGAGGACGCATTGACGGGTCCGGAAGCGCTGACACTCGCGCCCAGGTAGGTGAGATAGCTGAGCACCGGATCTATGATCAAGGGCTTTGAATGGTTGTAGGCGCCCAGCGCAAAGCGCACCCGGCTGCCGGCAACCACGTAGTTGCCTTTAACCTGGATCTTTCTGCTTCCCTGTATCTGATAGATAAGCGGCCTTTTGAAGCTTGCCGGGCCGTCGGGTGCGGCCAATTGCAGGTCGCCGTGGCGATCGACGGATAAGGCAGCGCCCTCGATCTGCCATGCAATCTGGCCTGGGTCGGCCCCGGGGGCGACAACAAAGTCATACTCGAGTTGTTGCTGGTTGCCGTAAAAGACCAGGTCGATTCCCGGATATATACCGGTGTAGTTGACCCTGCCGTAGGTGGGAATACCGGATCGCCACTTGCCGGGGTCGTTGCCGACAAAGTAGTTCACTACACCGGGCTGCCGGTCGAGTCCTTCTACAGCCGCCTTGGAATTTGCGCCCGCGAGCCGCAATCGCAATGTGTCCACTGGGCCGGCGCCTGCACGCCGATCTTCTTTTGCATCCGCATCGAGCCTGGACGCCTGGCGCTCGAGGGTCAGGAATGCCTCTCCAGGCCTGAGGAACAGCGAATAGCCCTTGCCGTGCGAGACAAACTGCACACTCCTGTCCGTCTGGCCCTGATTCACCTCGAAGCTGAGCGGAATCATGTCGTACTTCGCCGCCGCTTCTTGCCCGGCTCTGGAGGGACCGGCGGAGTTGGCCCGGCTGCAACCGAGGCCGGCGATCAGGAAAACGAATAAGGAGCGAATGAGATTCCGGGAATGATTCGGCATTTGTACTCCCTCGTTGAATTCGCGACATGAAGTTCAACGCAGGCCGGCCCGAATGGCCGGCTCATCCGTTGCACAGAGATCCCTTGCAGAGGCGCGGTAGGGGATGGCTTCAGCTTTGGAAGGAATGCTCAACTTCCCCCTAGCATGAGGGTGCTTGTTCCCGCGATAATCTGTCTTATCGGGAAAAATCGGGACATCTGATGCCGGCGCCCTCGAAGGACCGTCAAAATCCGGGATCCGATCGCCTTATTGGCCGTCTGGACGGCTGGAAGGATATTGCTGCATACCTCGGAAAGACCGACAGAACCGTCAAGCGCTGGGAGGCCGAAAGGGGGTTGCCCATCCTCAGGGTTCCGGGCCGGGGACGCGGGTCGGTCTACGCCTATCCGGCCGAATTGGACGATTGGCTCAAATCAAGCAACGCGATCGAAGAGGAGAATTCGGATTCTGTCAAGCCTCGGGATCTCTCCATCGGTCCGAATGTCGCCCCGGCGGTCGCAGCGTTTCCAAGCCCGGTCCCCGATTCCCAGGCCCCGTCGCCGGTTTCGTCGCCTGACGGTCGCCGCGTTCTATTCGGCGTTCGCCGCAGTTGGGCAGTTGCACTCGCGGGATTGCTCCTGTCCGCGCTTGCACTCGCGATGCTGCGAAATCCTGGTGTGCCGATCTCAAGCGGCGTTCGCTCTCTCTTCGCAAAAAACCGGAGCGGGCCTGTTCCCACTTCGCGGCTGGCCGTATCCGATGCGGAGAGGGCGCAGGCACACGACCTCTTCCTCAAGGGCCGGTACGAATGGAACCAGCGCACTCCGGAAAGCTTGAACCGCGCTCTTGATTTCTTCACGCAGGCAATCGTGCACGACCCGGGCTACGCGCAGGCATACGTGGGACTGGCCGATACCTACGACCTGCTTCGCGAATACACGACGATGCCGGATAGCGAGGCCTATTCACGCGCCCTCGTCGCGGCGACAAGAGCCGTAGAACTGGACGATTCGCTGGCCGAGGCGCATCGTGCCTTGGCATATGCCGAGATGTATGGTAGTTGGGATTTTGCCGACGCCGAGAAGGAATTTCGGCGCGCCATCGAGCTGAATCCCAAGGATCCCGAGGCCCGGCGCTGGTATGCCAATGCCTTCGCTGTGCCGGGCCGGTTTCAGGAATCTCTGATGCAGATCGAAAAGGCCCGGGAACTCGATCCGGCGTCGAATGCGACCCTGGCCGACAAGGGATTCATGCTCTATAACGCCGGCAGAACCGAGGAGGCAATCGCCACTTTGAAGGAGGTAGAGCGGTCGGCGCCGAATTTCCGCTCCCCTCACCAATATCTGATGATGATCAGCCTGGATCTGAAGGACTACCCAACCTATCTTGCCGAAGGACAGATGAATGCGGATGCGGTGAACGATCCGGTGCTGAAGGACATCATATCGTCGGCGCGGACCGGGTACGCGCGAGATGGCGGACGCGGGCTGCTGAACAGTTTATATGCGAAACAAAAGCAGTATTACGCGGCAGGAAAGATCATCGGGACGATGTTGGCCAGGACCTGCGCATTGATGGGCAAGAGGCAAGAGGCGCTCAAAGTACTCGAAGAGGCCTACGCTCGCCACGAGGCGGATATGTTGGGTTGCCTGTCAAACCCTGATCTACTCACGTTGAAGGATGAACCAAGGTATAAGGCCTTAATCAAGAAAATCAATTTCCCGGCTCCCTCCACTGGTCCATCGCAGATTTCGGCGAAGTAATCAAGGACCGATCCAGCTTTGCCCATTGGTCCGCGGGTCTTGTGCTTGACCTCTTCTCTTACATCGGCGGGTTCAGCGGCGCGGGCAATCCTTTCCTGACCGGCGCAAAGTTCGACGTCAAGACCGCTTACCACGGAGCTCTGGCTGATCCTTCCGGATTTGCAAAGCGTGTGCACCTGCCGTGGATCGGCGTGGGCACGAATGAGCCTGACCGCATGAAGTCCGGATTGGAGAGCCTGCACAGTTCGCTGGACGAAGGTGGTGTGAAGCATGTGTTTTACGAGTCGCCCGGCACCGATCATGAGTGGCAGACCTGGCGGCGTGACTTGAAGGACTTCGCGCCGCGGCTGTTTCAGCCGGCCAACGCCTCTCGATAGCGAGTCCGAGGCTCATTGCCCACCAGCAAAGAGTCCGGCTACGTTGCTCGCCATAACCGGCTGAATTGTCTAACGAAGGGCGAGAGAATCTATGCAAAGAAGACAGTTCTGCAAATCCCTTGCGATGACGGCCGTGTCGACGGCGTTGCCCTCTTATGCTCGGAGTTCGCTCGCCGGTCAACCCGACTCATCATTGCAACTTCGACGCATGGGATTCGAAGCACCACCCGTGGAATTCCAGAGCCATTGGTCCGCATCGGGATGTGGTCGGCACCTGGGCCACTGCGGCTCGCAAGCAGGGATTGCGATTCGGCGTGACCGTGCACCAGGCCCGCAACTGGTGGTGGTTCCAGCCGGCTCACGGCGCCGACAAATCGGGACCTCTGGCCGGCGTTCCTTACGACGGCGCACTCACTGAGGCGCAGGGCAAGGGGCAGTGGTGGCAGGGGCTCGATCCGCAGCGTCTCTACTGCGTAAAGCATCCCGGCGACGCCTTACCAGATGTTTCTTACGTGAAGAACTTCTATGACCGCACCCGCGACTTGATCGATCAGCACAATCCCGATTTGCTGTACTTTGACGACTCACTCCTTCCGCTCGGCTGGGCCGGAATGAACATCGGCGCGTACTTCTGCAACAACAGCCTGAGGAGAAACAGCGGCAGGATGGACGCCGTCCTCAACGTCAAAGACGTTCCGGAGCGTCTTGTGAAAGCAGTCGTTGCCGGCTACGAGCGCGGCTTGACCGCCGACATCATGAAATATCCCTGGCAGCCGGAGACCTGCATCGGCGCCTGGCACTACCCGCGCTTCCTCTATGAGAAGCCGGGCGAATACGGCGGCTATCTGAATCCGCGCGACGTAATTCACTGGCTCATCGACGCGGTGAGCAAGAACGGCACCTTCATTCTCAACGTGCCCGGCAGACCCGACGGCACCATCGACAGCAAGGAAATCGCCGTGCTCGATGGCGTGACCTCGTGGATGGAGATCAACGGCGAAGCCATCTATGAGACGCGGCCATGGAAGATCTCCGGAGAAGGACCCAACATGGTCAAGGCCGGTTCGTTCCAGGGCGAGAGCGTGAACAAGCTGGGCGAAAAGGACCTTCGCTTTAACCGTAACAAGGCGAACAGCGTGATCTACGCCATCGTGCTCGGCTGGCCTACGGAGCCGATTCTCGTACGCTCGCTGGGATCGTCAGCAGCGACTGGCCCCGGAAAGATTACCCGCGTCGAACTGTTGGGAACTGGCGCAAGCGTTGACTGGAAACAGCAGTCGGATGCTGTTCGCGTGGAACTACCCAAGAGCTATCATCCGAAAGCCGACTATGCAGTTGCTCTCAAACTGAGTTTGTCGTGAGATTCCCCGTATACGGATGAACTCATGAATCGTCGCACGTTCCTTATTTCTTCGGGCATCGCCGGCGTCGGCGCCCTGGTTTCGACCCCCGCATCCCTCAGCGCTGCGGAGCCGGAGGCCGCCGAAAGATTCACATGGAGTACCGGTCAACTGCAGTTTGAGTTTTCTGTCGCGTAGGCGCGGCTCAGACAGCATCTGATCTTGCCTGTTGGTGTCAAGCCTCCTAAAGGATCGCTGCAGTGGGCCGGAGTCGAGACAGCGCTTCTCTGCAGCGGCGAGGATTCGCCCGACTCCGGAATGAAGCAGTCTGGCGGATCTCCCGGCCAGCGCATGAAGTTTGTTGCAAAGGACGAGCAGCGAAGCGATCGCGGGAAGACTCTGGTGCTGAAGCACACGGATGCCGACCTGCATCTGGATCTTCAATCCCACTACGAAGCGTTCAATGGCCTGCCCGTGGTTCGGCGGCATGTGGAGATCGCAATTGAACCAAGGGTCATTTGTCCGGAAAGGCGACTTTACGTCCAAGTACATAGCCGCCCCATGGCCGAGGCCCACTACGCATCCACTCCCCCCGGTGATACAACGGGTCTGATTGAGTGACTCGGCCTGTTATCACCATTCAATGGAGATGGATCAGGCAACAATCCTACGCGGGAACACTACTGCGGCGACTTGCAGAAGGCAGCATACTCTGCTTTGGCCTCCTTATATATGGGCAGGTTTGGGTGTCAGCATTTTTCCAAAGCGCCAGGAACTCCTCATACGATTTTCGCGCTGCGTCTTCATCGTGCATGAGCACCTGCGCGCGCCCCAACTGCAGGATGGAAAGAGGGCCAACTACGAAACCCTGAACGACGCCGGAATGGTCGAGAACCTTGCGAAACTCGGCCGGCGGCTACGGCTTCTCGTACTCCCAAAGATCATTTAGGATCCCCTGCGTGCCGGTTGCGTCGTAGCCGGTCCCGCCGAGGAGCCATAAGTTGCCG
>JASHQQ010000346.1 GCA_030039035.1 Acidobacteriaceae bacterium
AGACAACAGTCGCGATGACGCAATATTTAGTAAGCCGGTGGTACTCCTGTCCTCTGAACGATCGAGCGATAGCGGGGATCGGCGTGGAGGAAGTCGTAAGCGGGATCTTGCTGGATCCAAAGAATGTCCGTGGAATGCTGCCGGTAGCCTTCCTCGAGCAAAGCAAGCGTCCGCTCTTTGTCACCAAGTTGCGCATAATAGCTGGCGAGTTCCACGGGCGACACGTAACGTGTTTTGGACTGCATAAGCCGACGGCCAAGCTGCCAGAGAACGAAGCCGCGAGCGCCGGCTCGATCGTAGGCGCGTCGCAGGCTCTCGGCTGACTGAGGATCTCCCGTCACAATATGCCACTTGGCCCAGGCACCCACGGCCTCCTTATAGTTGCCCATACGTCGCCACGTATCCATCTCGAGTGCCAGGAGATCGGGATTGTTGGGATTCGCTTCCAACCGCAGCCGTATTTCCGCCAGCGCCGCATCGTATTGGCGCGCGTTCTCGTAAAACCAGGCAAGAGCATAAGGCCGTGAGAACGGATCGAATTCCATCGCCTTCTTCTCGGTCTCGATGGCTTCTGCATCACGTTGGAGGATCTGCTGCAGGCAGGCCAGTAGCCAATACCGGTCGCCGTCATGCGGATCGAGGCTGATGGCGCGGAGAATCTCGCGGTCGGCGTCTGCCCAGTTCCATCGGTCAATGAAGAACATTGCACCCATGGCCTGGTGTGCCTCCGGCAAGTTCGGATCCAGTTCGAGCGCCCGTTGCGCTGCCTGCTCCCCCGGAACAATGCTGGTGCGGGGATCGAGAACATCGGCGGCGATCCCCTCTTCGTAATAGTCCGCGAGTCCCGCCCAGGCCAGCGCATAATCGGGTTGAATCGCGATCGCCTTCTGGAACCACGCTCCCGATTCTTCCAAGCGGTCGCTGAACCACAGATATCTCCCGTGCAGGTAGGCATCGTGCGCTGCCGGATTCACATAGCGCGCTGCCGATATGGACGCTACGGTGCTATGCAGCCGCTTTGCAACGGCCTGCGCGGCCTCGTCGGGCAGTGCGGTGTCATCGGCATTGCGGTCGTAGCTTTCGGCCCAGAGATGCGCGTCGGCATCCGCGCGGATGAGCTGCAATGTCATGTGAACCTGGTTGCCCGATCGCGCGACAGAGCCTTCGAGAATGCCGTCTACGCCAAGCGCACGCGCTATCTCTGGCAGCGGGCGGCGCGCGCCTTTGAAGCGCATCACAGAGGTGCGGGAGGTAATGCGAAGGGTGGAGTCCTTGGCGAGCATGGTGGTCAGCTCGTCGGTCATGCCGTCGGCAAAGTAATCCTGGTTCGGGTCTCCGGAGAGGTTATCCAGAGGCAGGACCGCGACCGAGCTGATGGCTGGCGCGGCGCTGAGATGCAGGATACGGGCAAGCTGCCGACGAAAGCCCAGGGCGAGAAGAAGGATTGCGATGAGGATTGCGGCAGAAAGGCGGAATGCTGGACGGGGCCGAAGTTTCCGCGGTGCGGCTGTCGGCGTGGCTTTTTCAAGTTGCGCGGGGTCGGGAGTCGATGGCGCGGCCGCTGTATCGATTTCCGGAGCATTCAGGGGCTCGGCGGATTGCGGTTCAACCGCAATAGTTGGCGCGACGAAGCGATACCCCATCCCGGTCACGGTCTGGATGAAATGCGGATCATCGGGGTCATCGCGAAGAAGATAACGGAGCTTGCGGATGGCCGTGTTGATGCCGTGTTCGGTATCGACAAAGATCTCGCTCGACCAGAGCTGCTCTGCGATTTCTGTCCGGGTGACGAGCCGGCCCTCGCGCGAGGCCAGCAGGATCAGCAGCTCCATGGGCTTGCGCTCAAGGCGCAACGGTTGGCCTTTACGGCGCAGCTCAAAGCGGCCGCAGTCGAGCTCGAAGTCGCCGAATCGAAGGACGGAGCCGGGCAGGGCGACGGCCATTGAACCTCCTGCGCTGGAGATTACAGCCCTCTGTGTACCACGAAAGCACAGGATTTGGAAGGGGTTAGAGGTTCACCAGAACTTTACCTTCGGCTTTACCCGCCCGATATTGCCTCACCGGCGCTGGCTGCGGTTAGCTCCGTGACGAGCCGGCAATATCTCCGGCTGAGGAGAAGAAACCAATGAACCCAGTCATGAAAACAGTCAAGCAGCTCCTGTATGAGGCGCCGTTTATCAGCAGGACCACTCGCGGCGCACTGGCGCTACTCCCGCTCGGCATACTTCTGCTGGGTGGGGTAAGCGCCAACGCCGCCTGTGGCCTGACGGGCACAGCGCTAAAGAACCCTATCCGGCTCCCCGTGCTGGCGCAGGCAGGGAACGGTTTGGATCAGGATCTGGACCACGCCTACGGCCACTCCGTCGTGGGTCTCTGGCATGTGGTCTATACCGCCGGCGGGAGCACCTTTAATGAGTCGCTCGACCAATGGCACAGCGATGGGACCGAGTTTGAAAATGCCTGGCTGCCGCCCGATACAGGCAATATCTGCTTCGGCGTGTGGAAGGAAGCGGCGCCGCGGACGGTACACCTGCATCACGTCGGCTGGCTTTTCACGCCGGGCAGCACTCCCCCGACGGCCAGCGGCACCTTCACGCTGGACGAAATCAACACGGTATCGAGCGACGGCAAGAGTTACTCGGGAACCTTCACCTTCAAGACGTACGATATTACGGGCGCTCCCACGGGTGTGGAGGTGACAGGAACAATCGCCGCTACGCGAATCACCGTCGATTGAAAATGGCCTAAGCCAAAACCCTCTCTACTCGTGATCTGGAGCCGGCCTAAGATCCTTCACTCCCGCGCGGATCGCGTGGGAGTGAAGGACAACCCATAAACGAAAGGGGGTTCACGCCGTCTGCCACACGCACCTTCACTATTCGATACGGCCAGGTACAAGGAGAGCCGCGTCTCTTCAGGACGAGGAAAGCGACGGAGGCGAAGTTTCAGCGCTTCGCAGACATTACCACGGCGTCAAGCCTGCGATTGACTGAAGCCGATTCGGAG
>JASHQQ010000347.1 GCA_030039035.1 Acidobacteriaceae bacterium
CGGCAAAGAACGCCGAAAGGATGGGACACGGGCTCGAGTCCCGGTCAAGATCCATCATTAGCTTCCGAGGTATCCCGGTCCGAACAAACGGACCGGGGGCGCCCAGATTCATTGTTATTTTTCGGGAAAAAACGGGAGACGATCAGCAGCCTCGCTTGCAGCGCTCCATAATGGCCTTGTGCAGCCGTTCGCGCAGGCCGTTGGGCAGCTCGTAGAGGGTATGGGAGCGATAGATTTCGATGGTTTTGCGGGTGGTGTTCAGCGTCACCACGCAGTGTTCGCAGTCGCGCAAGTGCTCCTGGATCTCGCTGCGCGTCTCGGCTGCAACCGAGTCGTCGATCATGTCGTCGAGCATTGCCAGAAACTCAGTGCACGTCACTTCTCACCCACCTTTTTCCTCTTGAAATAGCGGCTGAGCCGTTCGCGCAACTGCAGCCGGGCGCGCAGCAGGCGCGACTTCACTGCCGGGATGCTCAACCCCAGCGTCTCCGCCGTCTCTTCTGTAGATAGTCCCTCTACGTCGCGCAGGACGAAGACCACACGAAAGCCCTGCGGCAGCCCCTGGATGGTCTTGCGAAGGATCCGGTTCAGTTCGGCCGTGGTATAGTTCTGCTCCGGGTCGGGAGCCCAGTCGGCCAGGTCGCGGGGCACGCTGCCTTCCTCGGTCTCCACGTCCTCGTCGATCGAGACCATTTTGCCGGTGCGCCGCCGCCGCAGGCGCATCAGGCTCTCGTTGACCGCGATCCGTACCAGCCATGTGTAAAACTTCGAATTCCCCTGGAACTGGTCGAGCTTCTCATACGCCTTGAGAAACGCGTCCTGCATCACGTCCTCGGCATCTTCGCGATTCTGCGTGATGTGCTGCGCAATGCGAAAGATCTGCCGGTCGTACTTGCGGACCAGTTCGTCGTAGGCCGAGACATCGCCCCCGCGCGCCCTGTCCACCAGGGCCACGTCGGGATGCTGCTCGTTCTCCGCTATGGGTTGGATGGTCGCCATGAGGCCGGGATTCGGAATTCGTTCGGGGATGGCACGAAGGGTGCAGGTCCCGGAAGCTCAAGTTTACCGGACGGGATGGCAGGCGGCCAAACGCTGTCCGGGAGCGGAGCCGGACCGGCAAATGCCGATCGAGGTTTCCGCGTTGGAGTCGGGTACTGTACCGGGTTGATTCCCCTTTTTCCTG
Source organism: Acidobacteriaceae bacterium (assembly GCA_030039035.1). GTDB lineage: Bacteria > Acidobacteriota > Terriglobia > Terriglobales > Acidobacteriaceae > Telmatobacter. The sequence goes on from JASHQQ010000347.1 coordinate 1,184, forward strand.
AAAACGGTTGAATGGATCAGGAAGCGCCTTTTGGGAATCATGATTTCGCAGGCCGATTCGGCCCGCAAGTCGCGGGCTGCATCCAAAGTGGTAACGCGAGGGATTCAATGCACGGCGCGCCGGGCCGATTTCAGCTTAAAGTAAACATATGAGGGCCGCAGTTTCCCCATCCTCCCCTTCCAGGCTTTCGCGCTGGCTGGCGGGCACATTGGCCGCGCTTCTGGCCGTTGCGCCGGTTTACGGGTTTTCAAGCGTCGACACGACAACAAAAACGTCTCACTCCTCCTCTTCCGGCAAGGTAAAGGCGTCCGGCAAGACCGCGAAGCATCACGTCGCGCGGCGGCATGGGCGCCGGCCCGGCACGCGCGCCTCCCGCATCCAGCGCACGGCGCGCATTCATCAGGCTTTCATCGTCTCCAGCCAGCTTCGCCCCATGGCGCAACAGCTCGCCACCCTGCGCAGCGCGGCGGCCTACCAGGGAGTGACGCGCTACGCGCATGAGCACACGGGAGAAGCTGCGGCGGCCGCCTACCTGGCGCTGGGCCACGCCTACCTGCTCGACCATCGCGATAGCGAAGCCGAGGAGAGCTTTCGCGCAGCGCGCAAGGCCGGCGACGCCCTGGCCGACTACGCCGACTTTCTTGCCGCCCAGGCCTACCACGACGGCGGCAAGAACGCGGAAGCCGAGGCGCTGCTGAAGGGCTTCAACGACCGGTATCCCGACAGCATCTTCGACGACAAGGCGCCGGAGCTCGAAGCCAACACCCTGCTGGCCATGAACGACGTAACCGGTGCGCAAAGGGCCCTCGAAGCCGACGCGGACGACGAGGACCAGCCCTCCTACCAGCTCGCCGAGGCGCAGATCGAATTCCAGCTCGGCCACGCTGACGACGCCGCGGCCGAATATCGCAAGCTGCTGCTGGCGCATCCGCTGAGCGGCGAAGCCCAGGCGGCCCGCGACAAGCTGCGGTCGATGGGCGCGCTTTCGACGCTGAGCACGGCAGAATTGCGCAGCCTGGGCGATGCCTACTACAACGCCGGCCGCTATGAGGACTCCGCCGAACAGTATCGCGCGCTGACCCGCATTCCGGGCATCGAGCCGGTGATTCGCGACGGGTTTGAGATCGCCGCGGCTGCGTGCGATCTGAAGCTGAAGCGGCTGACCGGGCGCGAAGCCGAGGCCCTGCCGCAGACCCAGGACGACAACGGGGCGCGGCGGCTTTACCTGCTGATGGAGCTGGCGCGCAGCCGCGACGATCTGGGCGCGCAGCAGCGCATCGTCACGGAAATGGAGACCGGGTTCCCCAACAGCCAGTGGCTTGCCGAGGCGCTCTTTTCCAGCGGCAACATGTACCTGCTGCGCCGCGATTATCCCTCCGCCGTGGCCTATTACGGCTATCTGGCCATGCACTTCCCGCAGAGCAAGAATGCAGCGGCCGCGCACTGGCGCGCCGGCTGGCTCGACTACCGTCTGGGCAAATATGACGATGCCGCGCAGATGTTCAACGAGCAGATCAGGCTTTACCCCGCGAACGACGAGACCGCGGCGGCCTTGTACTGGCGCGGGCGTCTTTACGAGATGCAGGACCACGAGACCACGAAAGCCGCAGGCAACTATCGCGCCATTGTTCGTGCCTATCCGCACTACTTCTATGCGCAGATGGCGCGCGATCGCCTTGCGGCGCTTGGCTCGTCGCAGCCGGCGGACGACGCCCAGCTTGACAGTTTCAAGCCGCTGCCCGTGCCGCATCTCGACGACAGCTTTCCCGCCGACAGTCCCCACCTGGCCAAGGCGCGTCTGCTGGCCAATGCCGGCCTGAACGACTACATCTCGCAGGAGATTGCCGCCGACCCCAATTCGACATCGTGGAGCGCGCTGGCCGAGGCGCAGATCTACGCCTCCTATGGCGAAACCTTCCGCGCCATGCGCGCCCTGAAGCGGGCGCTGCCCTATGCGGCGTCGGCGCCCATCAAGGCCATACCGCTGCCGTACTGGCGCATCCTTTACCCCGAGCCCTACTGGGAGACGATCAAGGCCGAGTCGGCCAAGAACAACCTCGATCCTTACCTCGTCGCTTCTCTCATCCGCCAGGAGTCGGAGTTCAATCCTTCGGCGGTATCCTATGCCAACGCCTGGGGCCTCATGCAAATCCTGCCTTCCGTCGGTCGGCAGCTTGCCCGCGAAGAGGGAATGCAAAACTTCCAGACTTACCAGCTCCTCGATCCTGAAACCAACATCCGCCTTGGTACGCGCTATCTGCGCCAGATGCTCGATCACTTCGGCGGAGAGATGGAATACGCGCTGGCCGCCTACAACGCCGGCGACGAGCGCGTCGTCGACTGGCAGAATGCGGGCCCGTACCACGGCATCGACGAGTTCGTGGAGTCGATTCCCTTTACGCAGACCCGCGAGTACGTCGAGGCGATCCTGCGCAATATCGAGACCTATCGCGCCATCGACGAATTTGCCGGCGCGAGGGGCGCGCGCCTGAGCGCGGCCCGATAAAAAGCTGCGAGCCGCTTCGTCCCGGGGGAACCCCGCTCGATACTCTCCTTGCTGTTTATCGTTGACTTCCCGACACCTTCCGGCAACACTGATGGCGACCGGGTGATTACTCGATCGGGTCTATCCTGATCGCTCCCGTGTCATGCCCTGCAGCCTGCTCCACGTTGCACAACACGCTAGCGGCTTTTGGCTCAAGGCGCTGTCACGTCACACCAGCGGAGGGCAGCATGTCCCCGGACTTACAGTTCCTCGAAGAGTGGATTCCGGATCGCATGGATCCGGGCACCGTTTTCATGCTGGAGAACAAGGCCCGCCTCGGCAATGCGCAGAACCCCTATGTGGCCGTCATGTCGTGCCCGCGTTGCGGAACCATGGGGCTGATCACGCGCCGACAGCTCTTTGCCGGGGAAACCATGATCTGCGGCGGCGACTCCTGCTCTGCCGAGTACCGGCTCGAAGGCGAAGACATTCTTTTCCGCCCGGTACAGTAGTCCGCGGCCGATTCCTGCTGGGCGACGATCCGTACGG
>JASHQQ010000348.1 GCA_030039035.1 Acidobacteriaceae bacterium
ACGGGTGGAGCGGGTGAGACCGACTTCATCAACATGGAGGGCGACGGCACGGGCGGATTCGCCTTCATGAACGTGAAGCCAGCGAACCCCGGAGTTCTGTACCCGCTGATGTTCATTGACGGCGCCACGAATAACGTCGGCATCGGGCTTGACACTCCGTCGCACATCTTCACCATCGGCCAAGGATTGGGCGACGCTTATGCCGACGGCTGGTCCACCTACAGCTCGCGCCGATTCAAGACCAACATTCATCCGCTTACCAACGCGCTCGCCAAGGTCCAGCAGCTTCAAGGTGTCTCCTACGACCTGAAAGCATCGGGCAAGCACGAGATTGGAGTCATCGCCGAAGACGTGGGCAAGGTAGTTCCCGAAGTCGTGAGCTATGAGAAGAACGGGGTAGACGCGCAGGGCGTGGACTATAGCCGCCTGACTGCGCTGCTGATCGAAGCCGTGAAACAGCAACAAGGTCAGATCGCCGCCCAGCAGCGCCAGATCGCGCGCCTGACCGGCAAGCTCGGCAATTTGGAAGCGGCGTTGCGCACAGCCATCGATCAAGCGGGATCTGTAGCAGCCGTCCGTTCCTCGCAAGCTCGAGCGGACGCCAGGAGGTCAACCCCGTCGCACACTCCGGCCCGCACACATGCGGAGTCGGCGGGCAGAGGTCGCGGGTTCAATAAGGGCGCGATAAGGGTTATCAATCGTTCCTCGGGGCAATGAAAAGAGCCATCCGTTCCGCCTGATTCCAATAACTTACCGGCTTCCGGTTTGCCGTCACGGCAGGGGGGACGGCGGGTGTGAGTCAAAGCGATGCAGACACTTCGTGTGCTCCATTCGAGATCTCAAGGCGTCCGCGATCAGGCCTTTCTTGTCGTAACTGTTTGTCGTAACATTCAGAGCGGTTTCCCTCGTTTCCCTGCGTTTTCAGGACATGAGATCCGCATTCCTAGCCATCCTGAGATGCGACTTATCATTCTGAAAAGAAATCCGGCGATTTTTCTGCTCGTGCGCGGCTTCGTAAAGGCTACAGCGCCGGCGAATGACTCGGCGGAGAATTGGACCAGAGTGCGCCCATTGTAGTCATCGCACTTTCACCATCTGCGTTGTTCCATCTCTTGGGAAGTTGAAGAGCTCGACGAGCGCTCTCACGCGCTCTTTCTGACGGCTGGGCGGAAATCGCTTCGTTCTTGTCAGCTCGGCGATACCATGGAGGCTCGCCCAAAACAGCTCCGATAGAACCTCTGGCTTCGAACTCTGCCCCTGAAACAACTCCATGAGCTGGGAAAACGCGAATCGCAGCTCCGGGGGAGTAGACGGGTCATCGAATGGCACGGTAAGGCTGAGCGAAAACATCACTTCATACAGTGCGGGTGAAGACGCGGCGAACCCCAGATATGCGGCCGCGACCGATTCGACCGTACCTCCACGCTTGACCCGTTTCCGTGCCTTCTCCAAAGCCAGGCCCAATTCCCGGAAACCCTCGACAGCAACCGCGGCGAGAATCCCGTCGCGGCTGCCAAAATGAGCGTACAACACCGGCTGGCTGTATGAAATTTCGTCGGATAGTCGCCGAAGTGTTACGCTGGACCACCCTTCAAGCTCCGCGATCCGCCGTGCGGCAATGATAATCTGTGCCCGGCGGGCCTGCCTGTCACGCAGTTTCCGTTCCGCGATCCGGTTCGCTGCCAGTTTCGTTGCCATCGATAGGAATTATAGCGCCGCTAGAATTTGTTTGCGGACACCGAATCTTTTTCCGCACGCCCTGCATCGTATATAGCGTTGCTAGATTTTCTAACAACACAATGAATTTCAGACAAGGAGATATCTTATGCACAACGCTGTTCCGCTCGTCCTTGCGGCTCTCGTCGCTGTGGGGATCATCGTGATCGGTTCTTTCTACATTTTGTCTCCTGAGCGAGTCTCAGGAACATTTGGTCTAAGACCTCCTGCATCCGATGCCGACACTCGCGCCTGGCTACGTCTGAAGGGCATTCGGGACATCGCGGCTGGATTGGCCGTGCTGGCCATGATGCTGACCTCGGACACCCGGACGGTAGGCATCGTTCTGCTCGTTTTCGCCATCATCCCGTTTGGCGACATGTCCAACATATTGGTGTCTCGCGGGCGAAAGGCCACGGCTTTCTCGATGCATGGCGTCACCTGCGCGGTGATGCTTGTCGCCGGTCTTTTTATGATCCATGCCATTTAGGAGAGATGCCTTTGACCGTTCCTGCCAGGGAAGGAGCTTAAACCGATGAGTGAAGCCAAGTTAAAGGGAGACGCTATGGCCGGTGTCGTCGCACCGCCTTTTCATCCGGTTCTGACGGATGCCGGTGGAGGGCCCACCTTCACGATGCTCGGGACCACGATGCGTATGCTCGCCACCGCCGCCGGCACTGGAGGACGGTATACAGTGATCGAGCAGGTTACGCCGCCTGATTGGGGTCCACCGCGTCACATCCACTCACGTGAGGACGAGATATTTTATATTCTTGACGGCCGCTACGAGTTGCATGTCGGAGAAGAGCGCCGGATCGTTTCAGCGGGCGCTTCCGCGATCTTGCCCCGCAACATCCCTCACGGCTTTCGCAACGTGGCGTCCACGCCCAGCCGTCTGGTATTCGTAATCACTCCCGGCGGACTCGAGGAGTACTTCCTGGCGGTGGCAAAATGTTTGCCAGCGCCCAATCCAGCACAACTGATTGAACTGGCCCGGCCGTTCGGTCTGACCCTCCTGCCGCCAGGAGTCTAGCCCGAGCTGAAGCTTGTCAGGGCGCGGCAGCGCCCTGGAATGGCGGAGGAATTATGAACTATTGGATGTGGCTTGTATCTCTGGTTGGCATCCTCGGTACGGCAGTTGTACTCGGCACGGACATGTTCTTTTTGACGGTCGGCCGTTCCGCTCTCAGATTGGCTTCAACCTCTGCCGTAACCGAAGTCATGGGTTTCTTCCACATGTTCGCCGACGCGCGGATGCCGATCTGGGGCGTCGCGGCGATCCTGTCCAACCTCTTGCTCGTCGTGTTCAGCAAGGGTGAGCAGCGCTGGTTCTATCTCGCATCGTTCTTGGTGCTGCTTCTGTTCGTCGCTTTCTACAATCTCTTGTCAAGACCCATTAATCGGGTTCAAACCGAAGCGGCAAAAACCGGCAAAAGACTCGATAACGGTCGAGAGCTACAGGCGTCGTGGGATCGGGTGTTATGGATCCGCGTTCCGCTGCTCGTTGTGTCCCTGCTTGCCCAGTGCCTCGTGCTGCTGGTCGCTTCGGCGTAGATATGGCTGGTGCTCATACCTTTGAAGAGCCAGGAGCCATACGAAGCCTGGACGGTTGCTTCCATATCGTGCTTCATTGGGCGATGGGTCTCGGCAAGGCGGCCAGTGTCCGGCGAAGTTTTGGTGGTTCGCGAAAGTGCGGCATAGTCCGGGAATCTCCGTGAAAGTCGTGGGATATAAAGCCGGGTACGAGCGTGACTCTAACCAATAAGTTATCTGGAATAGGAACCTTTGATTTCATGGGCGCAGAGCCCAAGTGGTGAAGAATAACAGACTTCGTTCTCTGAACGGTAGGCAAGTCTAACATCTCCAACACTCCGATATGAATCCCTGGGTGCCTTTGAAGCGTGAGATATCGGGGATAACTCGACTGGCAGCTCGATCTGGCCTGTGCCGAATTCAGGATTCGAGCCAAAAAGCGCGCTCTTCGTTGTCAGTGTCCGGCTGTCGCTTGTCCGTGTGGCCTGAATGCGCGAATGGCAAAGATCAATGGAATCGCCAAAACGTTGAGCCAGCCGATAACGCGGAAGCAGTCCATGTAGGCCAGGAACAAGCTTTGACGGATCAATTGTTCATACACAATGCCGAGCGACGCGGAGCCGGCGTCTGCGCTGGAAAGACCATGATGGACCAGTTGCCCAACAAGCGGAAACGCTCCCTGCCGGAGCGCCTGGGAGGCCGGATCGAGCGATGACCCCAACACGAATTGATGAAAATTCGCACGGCGATCAGTCGCGGTTGTGACGAAGGCTATCCCAAAACTGCCACCCCAATTGCGGAAAAGGTTCGTCAGGCTGGAGGCTTTGTTGTTTTCGTCGGGACGTAGCTGCGAATATGCAATGAGGTTCACAGGCACCAGGAACAGCCCATAGCTGAATCCCTGCAAGGATCGATTCCAGGCGAAATGGGCGCTGTCGACGTCGAGAGTGTTATCGCTATACAAAAACATGGTAATTGCGACAACGCAAAAACTCACGAGAACAAGATTCTTAGGAGAAACCAGGCGGCGCTGAATCAGTTGCGCCGAGACGGGCGCCAGCAGCGTGATCACCAGAGCTCCTGGACCCAGAACAAGGCCGGCATCGATAGCTCGATAACCGTAGAGCGATTGGAGCATCATGGGGATGAGCGTCGTTGTTCCGAAGAGGCCAATCCCGAATTGCAAAAACAGTACACTGGCGATCGCGAAATTCCGGTGTTCGAGGAGCCGAAAGTCGATAATGGGATTCGGATTGCGAAGTTCCCAACACACCGTGGCAGCCCAACCGAGCACGGCAATGACAATGAGGGAAGTTATCAAGCGGCTTCCAAACCAATCATCGATCTGGCCGCGATCGAGAGAGATCTCAAGCGCCGCGGAAGCCAGGGTTATGAGGACGATGCCCAGTCCGTCAATGGACATCCTTCCTTCCGCGCGTGCGTTAAGCCTCTCCTGGGTGAAATCCTCCGGATCGCGGATGAACCGCCTGGAAAGCAACATTGAGAGAAAGCCGAACGGGACGTTGACAAAAAAGATCCAGCGCCAGTCGTAATTATCCGTGAGCCAACCGCCGAGCACCGGCCCCACGGCGGGAGCGGTGACGATCACGATGGTATAGAGCGCGAAAGCTGCCGCCCGCTTCGCCGGCGGGAATGTATCTACGAGAATTGCCTGCGCAACGGGCACGAGGCCGCCGCCCCCGACTCCCTGCAGCACGCGGAAGAGCAGCATGAAACCGAGCGAAGGCGCAAGTCCACAGAGCAGGGATGAAGCAGTGAACAGCAGCACGCAAAGCATGTAGTAGTTCTTGCGCCCGAGCAGCCTGCTGAGCCACGCACTCATCGGGAGAACAACGGCGTTGGCGACAAGATAGGTCGTGAGGATCCAGGTCACTTCGTCGTAGCTCCGTCCCAGGCCGCCGCCGATATAGGGGAGCGCGACATTCGCGATCGATGTGTCGAGCAATTCCATAAAGGCGGCTATAGTAACTGTTCCGGCGATTACCCATGGATTCACGGCGCGAGTCCGTGCCGGCGAATCGAATGAAGAGATCGAGATTTGTTGTGAGGTGCTCATTGAATCCCTGGCACTCGCTTCACTGAATCAGGGCTTTGGCTTTAATGGACATGCCGCGGCTGAGCTGATCTGGCCGATCCTGCAACAGGGCGATGCGAGGCTGGATCGAACAATCGTTCCGCACCAATCGGCCGCCCGCTGCGCCGGCTATCTATTGGCGCACAGTTGGAGATCCTGATCCCGCCCTGGCGGAAGCGCCTGCGTTCGCTTGACGATAAAGACGGTTTTGTCGTCAATCAGATCGGTATCGCCGCTTCGACGGAGCCGCGCATCCTTTTCCACGGCATAGTCAAGCAACGCGGCGCATATTTCTCTGGCGGACTGTCGACAGTGTTCACGCAGGATCGTCTCGAGTATCTCGCGTTCTCCTTTATCGGTGCCGTCGTAAACTCCGTCGGTATAGAGAAGGAGAATATCTCCGGGACTCATCAGTGTGATCTCACCGAGGTCCGAAGAGTCGACCTCCGTTTGCCGGAAGGTCAGAGAGTAGTACTTTGTACGGTCCGGATGGTCTGCCGGAATCTGCAAACCGAGTGGAAGAAACTGCACCATTCGGCTTTCACTGATGTTCCTGAACCTGCAACTCTCCGCGGAGAACACCAGCGGCGGGGGATGTCCGAAATTCGCAAAGCGAAAATGACCATTCGAGCGAATTTCGCCGTATATCATCGTTGCAATTTCGCGTGCTCCCTCTTTCTCGAGCGCATTGCGGGCGGAGACCGATTGCGCCAGCCGCAGGTTAATGTTTTCGAGCAACATCGGAGTCGCTCTACCGTAGCGATCCAGTTCTGCCAGCATCAAGGCATGAAATGCGTCATGCACGGTGGAGGCAATTTTCGCCGAGATGATCCCATGGCCCTGTGCATCTACTACGAGGACTCCCGCAGTCGAATAGAGCTCACGCAGTTCTTCCGCAACGCGCGCCTGTTCCGAGCTTCTCGCAAATCGATATTCTTTTTCCATCTCCGGTCTGTAATCGGGGGCTGTTTTCAGCCACTGCACCTGATCGTCGACGAGGTTACGTGGAGCAGCCCCGACGGGGAGCGGTTCAACGAATACCTGCGACAACCTATGAGCCTGCCGGATGCGGGCGTCAATGTCGTAACGCTGCTGAAAGCTTATGTACTCGAACAGGTCGCCACCGACAGTTTCAGCAGGAATCGAACTCCCAAACATCTGAATCCCCGGGATGTGCGGGATAGCCTCTTCGGCCGGCATCAGCCGTTTCCGCAAGTATTCGTCGATATTCAGAAGAGTGGGTGATTCCGTCAGAGGAGCGTCCTGCGCGGGCGTGGCTTGAGTTTTCAAGGGCATTCCTCCATTACAACCAGACGGGCTTCTGTAGTACGGCAGATCGAATCAATGACGTTCAGCGATTCGCGTTCCGGTGCCGGAGCGGCCCCGCCGTCCTGCGAGGTGTGCGCGCCAAATGGGACGCGAGTCTGATTCAGTTGTGTGTCAGGCATGTTGCCGCCCGATCCCGAGTTCGAATTCCCTGTGCTTCCGCGCCACAACCTGTGGGCCCCGGTGGTCGAGGTGCCGGGCAAGTTTCTTGCGAGCCCGATGGAGCCTTGTCTTGACTGCCCCGACCGAGATATCGAGTATGCGGGCCAATTCCTCCATTGAACATTCCTGTGCGATCCGAATGCCGATCGCATGGCGCGATGCGGGATCCAGTTGCCCGATTGCGCGAAACATCCTGTCGAACCGCTGCTTCATGTCGCAGTTCTCTTCGGGAGTCGGCGCCGAATCGCGGACATCGAACTCCTGAAAGCCCGCTCCCGATCTGCACGGCGTAAGCGAGACCTCAGCGCGGGCACGACCGCGCCGACGGATGACCAGGAGCGCCGAATTAATGGCGATCCTGGTCAGCCACGTTGACACGTGCGATCGCCCCCGAAAAGAGCCGAACGCCAGGAAGGCACGCAGGAACGTGTCCTGAAGCGCGTCTTCTGCATCTTCGTGGTTTCGTGTAATGGAGAGAATTCGTTTGTAAAGGCGATTCGAATAGAGATTCCGAAGGTCCTCGAAAGCAGCATCCGATCCGGCCCGCGCCGCGGCCACAAGTTCCCCATCTCTCCAGGTTGTGTGCCCATTCGTGGTGATTGCCGGTGTCGGGAAAGATCCTGCTGAATGCATTCCTGATCTCCGTTTTGTGTTGTGTCCGGATTCGCCCGGGGTTTGCGGAGGAATCCTCGCACGGTTCACCAGTTCCGGATTGGGCAGAGACGCAGTCTCGCCTGCCGAAATTCGTCGACTGTGTCCTCAGCCCGGAACGTTGACGCCGCTCAAGAAGCCTCCCAGGTGACCGGTCGCCATCACCACAAGCACCGCGATGGTTTCGACCAAAAAACGGAAGGCCGGTGGTTCAGCCATGTTTTTCCGTGCGCGGAAATGCAACCACCACACCAGGCAGATCAGAGCGCCAGACAGAATTCCCAGGACAAAGTGCTGAAGCAGGAGACCCTTCAGTCTCTGACCCTCAAGTTGCAACTGCCAGGCAATGATTCCGGTGACAACGGTGGGAATTGTGGCCAGCGCAGCAAAGAGCAGGTTGTAGTACGCCGCGTCCGCGAAGGTGCGACGCCTGGTCCAGAACGCGATGAAATCAAATACCACGGCCGCGATGAACAGCGCGATGGGGAAATGGATGAGGACGACGTGCTGGGCGTGTTTGGCCAACACCACCGTTCTGACATCAAAGGGGTTTGGGCGTATCCAGGTGAGTAATGTCATAGAAACGACCTCAAGCATATCCACCTTGCTCCTGTCGGGATCGCTCCGCGTTCCCGCCATTCGGGTCGGAGCGCGCTAACCATGGCATCCTCGAAAACGAGTGATTCTGCCGCGACCACGAAGATCACGAACTCCGCAAGGTTGCCGGAATTCAGGCATTCGAGTCCGCTCCACCTGAATGCCGAAATGCAGGAGCCGCTCGATTTCAGGTGGAGCGAAGTCACTGGAAGCCGCGTTGTGCCGCATCGGCAGCGGATGCCAGTTCTGTCAGGTAGCCAAAGAAATCCTGCGACTGCCCAGTAAAGAGCCCCATCGCTGTCAGGAACTTCAGCGCGCCCGTTGCCGCTCCGGTCGTGTTCGTGGGCCGGACTACGGAACACACAGGCAAGCTGGTGCTGATGAAGGGGCAAGGTTCGGGCATGATCAGGTTGGTCTGGAACATTTGCCTGACCGCCGGGCCTCGCGCTCCGGTATTGGGATCGATGCCGGAATTCAGATCGGGAAACGTCAACCCGTTCGTCGGATCGGTGATGGGCCGCACCTGGCCAGCCTTCTCATGCCAGGTTTGAAAATGCATGCTCTCGATCGGGCCCATACTGATCAGCAAGCGAAGGACTTCTGCATCCGTCGCGCGCTGTGCCAGCGCCAGCCGCAAACTGCCCCCGCCTTGCTCAACCGTCGGCATCTGGAAAGCCGCTGTGTTGGCAATCGCCTGGATGTGCGCATGAGGATACAGATCTTCATCTGTTCGCGGGATGGCGGTGAACTGGCCGTTATGCAAATCCGGCACTGCCTGTTCAAAGGTGATGGGGTTTACGTCCGGATTGTTCGTACTGCTGCGATAGCGCGTCCACCAACTGCTGTCTATGGTTAATTGCATGAGGTTCGTCAGCCGCGGATTCCCGCTCGATCCCGTTGCTCTGCTCCCCTCGAGTGTCCTGAACTGGTCGAGACTTACTGGCTGAGCTCCCCTCGACACGAGATAGGCATTGATGAAGGTCGCATGACTGATCTCGTCATCGGTGTTGTCGTGAATGTACTGCGGAATATTCCGATCGATAGACCGCAGCCGCTCGGTGTAGATGAAATTTCCCGTTCCTCCGGGAACCTCGCTGTCCCGGATGCCGCCCAGCTCGTTGTACTGCGTCCAGAAATCGACTTCCAGAAGCTCTCCGGCGGCCAGAAACTGCAGGATAGCGGCATCACCGGCGGTGAGGCCGCCGCTTTGTGCCGTCGCTGGCGTACCTTGCTCTAACAGCCCGACGCCCACCGCAGCCGCTCCAGCCGCAACAAATCCAGTCTTCAGAAAATTCCGGCGGTTTTGACGTCCGCCCGTTCCATTCAGATTTGCACTCATGATGATCCTCCCTGGTGAATGGCGTTGAACTGGTCCCGTTCGCGCGCGGCTGATCGCTCAGACGCTCATTTGCATGGCAGTTCTCATGCCCTCGAATGCCTTCCGGATTGCGGCAAGGATGATTCAAGCCGCAAGCTGCCTCAACGCGCCAAAACAGCGTGTGGCGCAGCCAGATTCTCAAAGCTCCAAACAGACCCTCGGAGAGCGACCGTCAGCAAAGGTTCCAGCAGCGACGAATGCAGCTTTGGAAATCTCCCCGGTTGCTAGGGTTGCACAACGATTTTTCCGGTCATTTTGGGGTGAAACCGGCAATAGAAGGGATATTCGCCGGCCTGGGTAAAGCGAAATTCGTACTTGTCGCCCGTATTCAGCGTTCCCGATTTGAATTTGCCCTCAGTGCTGTCGACGGTATGGGCATCGTCGTCATGGTTGATCCAGGTGACGGTCGTCCCGACCTTGACGGTGAGGGTTACGGGACTGAACGCGTAGTTATCGATGATCACCTGAGGCGCCGCATCTGTTGCCGCTGAAGCCTGCACGAGCTTGCCGGAGCCATTCACGTGCTGTGCCTGCAAGGCGGTACTGGCCAACAAGATCGCCGACACGATTGCAATCGAGACTGCAATACTCCATCCAGGACGAGCGACCTGCTTCATTCCCAATCGCTGCATGATTTCCTCCTTATTGTTCTGGCAAGTCCCCGAAATGTGCGGTATCGAGCCCTCAAGGCTTTCGACGCTCACCTTGCCCCGTACTCGGTGAAGACGTAATCGCGCTTTTGCGCGATCGTATGGCATGCGGCTCCGCACTTGGCGTTATTCTCCTGCGGCGGCTTATCATCCGAGTTGCCGGGCCTGTACGAATTGGACGCTTCGTCATGTTCGAACTCGGCATAACCCCATCCGCCGCTGTCCGCAAACTTCTTGCTGTCCTTCACCATGAAGTCAACGTCATGCAGCGCACCTGGCACCGTCGGCGGACCGGGATACGTCTCGGCCTTTATCGCAGTCCAATGGATCTTCGCCATCTTGGCGCCATCCGGGAAGGGCTTGCCGTTCCCGGGAATGCCTGCCTTGAACGCGTCGATCATCGCGGGGTTTCCGAGGATCACTGCGAGCTTATCCCCGTTATGGCTAACCGAGATTACCTGCCAGCTTTCGTATCCCCGGAACTCCGAGAATGCGAGTCCGCCCGGCACTTTCAGCGAATACTTGTCTTGCTGCGCCAAAAGGGTCAGGGCGATAAACAAGGTGAAGGCTCCAACGATCACTGCAAGCCCGGGGGCTACTCTGTTTCTCATGTGCCGATACCTCCGTGTGCGCCGGCTGCCGCTCTTTCTTCGAACATGCGTTCAAGCTCCAACGCTTGTCCCGAGTTGATCCTCACACGGGTATCGCGGCAAAACTACTGGACGAAGGTATCAACCTATACCGCGGAATAGCCTGAAGACTGGACCCTCTCCGGTGCATCCGGGACGGACCGCGGCGCCGCTTGAAGTTTTCCTGCGGGACGCGGAGAATATTCGCATTCACTTTGGCAGGCATGCGTCGATTTCGCGAAGGTGAAGCATGGCGAGAAATCGGACGGGCAAAGGATCTCGATCTGTCGTTCGGGCGCTTGAGGCCTGCCTTTTCTTCGCGCTGGCATGCTCGCGCGGCGCCGCATTTGAGAGCGACCGGTCCATTGCGCAATATGCGCATACGACATGGGGGCCGAAAGACGGCGCGCCGACTGCGGTTTTGGCATTGGCGCAATCGGCGGACGGGTATCTTTGGTTGGGAAGTGCCGACGGTCTGTACCGGTTTGACGGAATCATTTTCGAACAGTACCAGCCTCATTCAGGCGCGCTGATTCCGACCCGCGCTGTCAATTCATTATTGGCTCTTCCGAATGGAGATCTTTGGATCAGCTTTCGTGGTGAGATCACCCTTTTGAAAAATGGAATCGTCACGAACTATACCACCCGCGATGGGGTGCCAGAGGGAGGTGTAACGGGCATCGCGCAGGATCGGGACGGGGTGATTTGGGCCACGACGAGCAGCGGGCTAATTCGACTGGAAGGCAGCCGATGGAAAGAGGTGGGAGCGGATTGGAATTTCACTGGGAGGACTGCCATCGCAGTTTTCCTGGATCGTCGGGGAACACTTTGGGTTTCTACCGAGGACACGCTGGTTTTTCTTCCTCGGGGCACAAGAAGGTTTCAGCCCACGGGAATTCACGTGACTCAGGTATCACAATTCGTGCAAGCGGCGAACGGTAAATTGTGGATGGCCGAAACGACAAGATCCGTCCGCCCCGTCCCTCTGGCGGACAAGGGGCAGCCTCCCGACGAAACCGAAATCCAGGTGGGCTCGCAGCGAATTCTTTTTGATAGAGACGGCGCTTTATGGGTAACTACCCTGGGCGACGGCCTTCGTCGTGCCCCGTCTCCGGAGTCGCTAAAGGGTAAAATCGGGGAGTTCAGCACATCGGTCGAGTCGTTCACCGCTAAGGAAGGATTAAGCGACGATTATATCCGCGCCATCCTTCAAGACCGAGAAGGAAATATATGGGTAGGAACCAGTAATGGATTGGATCGCTTCCGGAGAACGAACCTTGTGCCGATCGTTCTCCCCTTCAAGCCCAATTATCCCGTTCTGGCTGCCGGCGATGCCGGAGACCTCTGGGTCCAAAACCTCAATTCCCTGGCCCGGGTTCACGGAGGACGCGCCGATCTCGATCATCATTCGTTTTCCAGCCCCGCCATGTCTGCGTATCGTGACCCGGTTGGTGCGATCTGGTGGATTCGTCCCGATGCCATCTTTCGCTATGTCAATGGAAACTACACAAGGCTTCCGCTGCCGCCGTCGTTTCCAAGGAATTTCATCGATACCGGGCTTTGGGCAACGGGAGACGGCTCCGGTGCGCTCTGGCTCGCTGCAGCAGGAGAGGGTTTGTTCTATCGGAAAGCGGAAGAATGGCATCGACTTGAAACCGCGCCGGAATTCGCGAAATTGACTCCCAGGGCAGCCTTCACGGACTGGATGGGCCGCGCGTGGTTCGGATACGATGGCGGCACAATCATTCTTCTAAGAGATGGAAGCCCTCGGGCGATTTTTCCGGCTCAGGATTCTCCGGTCGGGAGCGTAAAGGCAATCAATGGCAGAGGACGGCACATTTGGGTCGGTGGGGAATCAGGGCTGGCTTCCTTCGACGGCAGCCGCTTCCGACGGATCGTCCCTGCAGATGCCGAAGCTTTTGATTTGGTCTTCGGAGTCGACGAGACTCCCAACGGCGGCTTGTGGTTGGCTGAGAAGCGCGGTGTGATTCAAGTCCCGGCGTCGGAAGTGCAGCAAGCCTTGCAGAATCCTTCTTATCGGGTCAGATATCGCCTCTTCGACTCCTTCGATGGTCTTCCCGGAAGATTCGTGGGTACTCTAAGCCATCAAAAGGAGATTGACGGCAGACTCTGGTTCATTACGCCAGGAGGCCTCGTGTGGATCGATCCTGCCCACATCTCCGCAAATGCGCTTCCTCCGCCCGTTTTGATTCGGTCTGTAAGAGCGAATGACAAACAAATCGGTTCACTGGAAGATCTCTTCCTGCCCCCACAAACAACCAACATCCAGATTGGCTACACGGCCCTGAGCCTGGCCGTTCCGGAGAAAGTGCGTTTTCGCTATCGGCTGGAAGGTGTAGATGCCGATTGGCAGAACGCTGGAACTCGTCGTGAGGCTTTTTATACCAGGCTGGGTCCCGGCGCATACCATTTTCGAGTCATCGCCTGCAACAACGATGGGCTTTGGAACGAGACAGGCGCGTCCCTCAATTTCTCGATTGCCCCGGCATACTATCAGACCGCCTGGTTCCGTGCGCTCTATGGAGTAGTCTTTCTTGCGTTCCTTTGGATCGCCTATCAACTGCGTGTTCGCCAGTTGCGGCGCCAGTTTGAGATCGGACTTGAAGCGCGTGTGAATGAACGCACCCGAATCGCGCGAGATCTTCATGACACGCTGCTGCAAAGCTTCAACGCATTGTTGCTCCGCCTTCAGACGGTATCGAACGTGCTTCCCGCAAGCCCGGATGAGGCCAGGCGGCGGATTGACAGCGCGATCGAGCAGGCGGCGGAGGCGATCACCGAAGGCAGAGATGCCGTGCACGAGTTGCGCTCGGGCGCAATGGCCGCCATCGATCTCGACCAGGCGATCAGCACTTTTGCCAGGGAACTCCGCAGCGGATTAACTGCCGGGTCGGCTCCGGACATTCATATTGAGATTCAGGGAAAGCCGAGGCTTCTCAATCCCGAGGCTCGCGACGAGGCGTTTCGGATTGCTGCAGAGGCTTTGCGCAACGCGATCCGCTACGCGCATGCCCGGCGAATCGAAGTCGAAATCCGCTATGATGAGCGCCAGTTAGGACTCAGGATCAGAGATGATGGAAAAGGGATCGATCCGTCTATCCTTGGCGATGGTCGTTCCCTCGGTCATTGGGGCTTGCACGGTATGCGGGAGCGAGCCAAACTTGTCGGGGGTACTCTGGAGGTCTGGAGCCAGGTCTCCGTCGGCACAGAAATTGCCGTGAAGATTCCGGCTGCCAACATCTATGCGAAGCCGCCGTCAGCGCGCTGGCGGGTCTCTCGCTTCATGCGTAGTTAAAGGTTGTGGTTATGGATTCGGGTCCAATCCGGATTCTGGCGGTCGACGACCACCCCATTTTCCGCGAAGGAATCGCGAGCCTGTTGGCTGATCATTCGGACATGCGATTGGTTGCGGAGGCATCGGGCGGTATCGAAGCAGTCCGCCAATTCCGTGTTCACAAGCCTGACATCACGCTGATGGATCTGCAGATGCCGGAGATGAATGGGCTCGATGCGATCATGGCAATCCGCGGGGAGTTTCCTGAAGCAAGGATTATCGTGCTCACGACGTACAGTGGCGACGTACAAGTGCTTCGCGCTCTCAAGGCCGGAGCGTGCGCTTATCTGCTGAAAAACACCTTGCACAAGGAACTGGCGGACACAATCCGCACGGTTTACGCCGGCAAGAGAGCCCTGTCCCCTGAAACTGTATTTGAACTGGTCGAACACGCAACCGATGATGCTCTGACACCAGGAGAGGTCGACGTGCTCCGCCTGATCGCCACCGGAAATGCCAACAAGCAGATCGCCGACTTGCTCTCCGTAACCGAAGAGACCGTCAAGAGTCGCGTCAAGAATATTCTGTCGAAGTTGAATGCAAACGATCGAACGCATGCTGCAACGATCGGTCTGAAACGCGGGATCATTGAACTCTGATCACTCGAAAGAGTCACAATCCCGCCCGGAAGGGGCTGTCGCGGGAGGGCCGCGCCCGGGTACGGTTGTCTGGGGTTACCCGTGCGACGCCTTTTCTCAAATTTTGCCAGTGGTTGGCCAGCTCTCGGATTGTTGCTCATTCGGATCGTTGCAGGCACTTTTCTCATCGTCAATGGATTCGCGAACCTTCCTGCAAACCAGTCTGTAATGTCGTTAATTCTCAGCATGCTGGCAATCGGAGACGGCGCGATGCTCGTAGCCGGACTGTGGACACCGCTTGCGGGATCTCTCGCAGCGGCGGTTTCCACGGTCGATATCTTTTTCCGCCACCAGAATCCCGGTCCGGGCTTTCTCCTTGGTGCTATGGGAGCCGGGTTGGCACTCGTAGGCCCCGGAGCGCTTTCGATCGATGCCTGGGCCTTCGGATTGAGGAAGATCGATCTTGAGAAGCTGGATGAGTCTTCCCGCCGATGACGAGCCGCATGCAATCATTGGAATCCCTCCCCAAGGGGATCGGTTCAGACTCGAAAGAGAAAATCCGGCACACCAAACAGTCCAGAGAAAACCCGAATTGGGGATTCGCCTGCGCGCCGGGTGAGTCACTATCGGCATGTCGCTGAGAAAGACTTCGGCGATTCAAGCTATCGCGATTCCCGAGTGGCTGTATCCCGAATTCGCTGCACTCGAGTCGACGCGACCCCAAGGCGGGGGTCCCCAGTGACAAGTCTTCGTCGCCGGGGTGGAAGGAGCGGCGACCTTGCACGGAAGCCAAAAGGCCACAGCAACTCAGGAATCGCCGTAACCCCGACAACGTGATCGTGCGGAATCTGGCGATCCAGGCGCTTCGACCGGGTTGGGCGTATCTCCCTGATCGGGCAATCCGGAGCCCGACGTATTCTGCGCGCGCACCTGATTCATGAGAGGAGGTCTTCCCATGTCACTCACTTTTGCCCCCATGGTCTTCGTCGTCGATGCAGATATCTCGATCCGTGAGTCCCTGGAGCGCCTGATTCGAAATTCTGGCTGGCAAGCTGAGACGTTCGCATCTCAACAAGAATTCCTTGCCTATCCGCGAAGGATTGTTCCTTCGTGCCTCATCGTCGATGCAGCTCTCCCGGATTGTGGCGGACTGGCACTGCAACGGCAGATCGCCTCTGAGCGCTTTCCCATGCCGATCATCTTTCTCTCCGGTTCCTGCGATATCGAGATGACCGTCAGAGCCATGAAGGGCGGGGCCCTGGACTTTCTGATCAAGCCGATAAACGACGAATCGCTCCTGAGCGCAATTCGGGCTGCTATCAAGCGCAGCGAGGCCATTCTTGGGCGCGAAAGCGAACTGCATCAATTGCGTGCCGGCTACGGATCGCTCACTCCGCGCGAACGGGAAGTGATGACACTGGTCGCCTCAGGACTGCCGAACAAGCAGGTTGGCGGCGAGCTCGGCATCAGCGAAGTCACCGTGAAATTCCATCGCGGCAACCTTATGCGAAAGATGAGAGCCGACTCGTTTGCTCACCTGGTGAATATGGCGTCGAGGCTCCGTGTGGCGAGACCCATGACGACAAGTGCAGTCTCGGCATGATCTCAAGGCGTTGAATGAATCGCGAGGTCAAAAGCGGCTCGAACCGCCGGCCATGGTTCGTCAATGAGCGATTGCATGGCCCGGCCAGCTTGCATCGCGAATTCACACCACCATCGCGCCTGTTTCGCTGGCCGACAGGATGGCCCGCGTCGCCTGGGCGATGCCGGCCAAATGCGAAGCCTATCGGTCTGCGCTGCCGGTTATTTCCACCGAGGCACTGGCACGCATTTGACGCCCGGCACGGAACGCCAGGCTAGCCGAATCCCTGAGTCACTTTGTCCCGAAGACCCGGCAATTCAGTCGGCCCAACCCAAAGGAGCGGCGACCTTGGACGAAGCTCAAAAGGTCACTGCAACTCAGGAATTGCGGTAGGTCTCAGCAAATATCACGGTCCATATCTCGCCAGAATCTTGCCCGTTCCCCAGTATTGTTCCTTGGTATCGGTGAAGGTTCCGTCGCCGTTGCTGATGCGGGTCACCTCGATGCCGGTCGAGCTGTTGTATGAGACCGCATCCTCCATGACGTTGCCTTCCACATATTCCAGAACGATGTTGTCGTAGCCGCTGGCCCAAGGCAGGGGCACAAATTCGAAGCCGCCCTCGCCGTTGTTCACACCGATGAGGCTGTTCGTCTTCGGCGAGGCGTTGTACAACATCAGATCGTTTTTACCTCTCCCTGAGCAATTGCATAGCCCAACGAATGTATAGCCCGGAGCCTGTGCGGCGGTCTGCTGGGAAAAGGTGAAAGAGCCCGCGCCATTGCTGATTCCGGTGTAAAGCGATCCGGAAGCACTGTCGTAGAACGCCACATCGGCTTTTCCATCGCCGTTGATGTCCCCCAGCGCGATCTCGTTGAACCCGGGGGGCCATGCTAAAGCCTGAAACTGAAACGTCCCGTCGCCCTTGCTCAAACCTATGAAGCTTTGGCTGTTGGAGGCGTTGTACAAAATCAGATCCGCCTTGCCATCGCCCGTGGTGTCACCCAAGCCGACGAAGGTGTAACCGGGGTTCTCCACGGAGGTCTGCTCTTTGTAAGTGAAGGAGCCATCGCCATTGCTGAGTCCGGTGTAAAGCGCTCCGGAGACGGGATCATAGAGCGCTGCATCGGTCTTCCCGTCGCCGTTGATGTCGCCCAGCGCAATGAGGGTATAGCCGGGAGACCAGTCCAGTGCATAGAGATTGAACGTACCGTCGCCGACGCCCAGTCCGATGATACCGGTTGCGTTCTGCGAGTTGTATAAGATCAGGTCGGCCTTGCCGTCGCCATTGAAGTCACCTGTAAGGACGGTATCGTATCCGTTGATGTAGTCATTCGG
>JASHQQ010000349.1 GCA_030039035.1 Acidobacteriaceae bacterium
GCTCACTGCCGTGATCGACGATGCGGCCACGATCACGCCGCGCGGATCGAGATGAATGTAGGCGGTAAAGACAAAGTACACGCCCGACGAAATCGCGATGCCTACGAAGGACAGCAGATTGGCGGCCGCGATAATGCCGCCCTTGTCCTGCTCAGCCGGCTTGTGCTGGATCAGCGCATTCACCGGCACGGCGAAGAATCCGGCCCAGAAACCCAGCATGCCGAGCAGAGCGGCAGAACCCGCCATTCCGTGCGGCGTAATGCCCAGGGCCAGCCCCGTGCACGTCATGCCGATCGAGCCCAGCGGAATCAGGCCATATTCGATCTTGTTGTCGCTCAGCCATCCGGCCGCCATGCTGCCAAGACCGATGCCCACTGCCAGCATTGCATTCAGATAACCGGTTTTGGTCTGGCCGATGTGCAATACGTCAGGCCCGTAGACCACGATCGTCGAGAAAAGCAGCGAGCCAAGAAACCAGAAGTAGGCATTGCCCAGCACGGCAAGAAACAGGGCGCGATCCTTGCGCATCTTGCCGATCTGCACCCACAGATCGCCTGGGATATTCAGGCGGAACGGCTTTTCCGGCGCCGCGGCGGGCACCTTGTCGATGCCCAGGCTCGTCACGAAGCCAATCACCGAGAGCCCCAGCAGCGCATAGCCCGCGTAGACTTCGTGGCCGCTGAAGTGTTCGCCCATCCAGGCGCCGGCCACGGTGCCGGCGATGATGGCCAGGAAGGTTCCCAGCTCGATGACGCCGTTGCCCCACGACAGGCTTTTCTCCGGCAGCAATTCCGGCAGCAATCCGTATTTCGAAGGCCCAAAGAGCGCCGCCTGGCTGGCCACCAGCGTCAACGCCGCCAGCGAAAGCGCCATCGTATGCGTGGCCAGGCCGGCCGCGGCCAGCAGCATCGATCCGAACTCCATCCCCTTGGTCCAGATCGTGATCTGCCGCTTGCTGAACCGATCGGCCAACCAGCCGCCGGGCATGCTGAGGATGAGAAACGGAACCGAGAACAGGAACGTCACTGCCGAGACGAACGTCTCGCGCTCGGTTTTGGCCAGGTTCATTCCGACAATCATCGACAGCAGCAGATTGCGCAGAATGTTGTCGCTGAAGGCTCCCTGAAACTGGGTGGCAATCAGCGCCCAGAAGCCGCGGCGGCTGCGCGCGGCATCGCCGGCCGATGCGCTGGCCCGGCCCATCACGACGGGATCGCTGGCTATGGAATTCATCACGGTTGACCTCCTCCGGGGAACGGGGATGGCATGAGATTAGCCATTTCCCGTGCCCGTGAAAGGCACTTCCACACAGTTTCGAGAGTGTCACAAAAAATGCGAGGTATCGGAGAATTGGCCCAATTCCATGTGCGCCGAATCCGCCAGCAGCGGAAACACGAAAATCCGCGGCCCCCTGGGCAGCTCCCGTGTCGCTCTGGTGCAGGCATCGCAGAGGATGGCGCCCGCATGGTCGAGGCCGCGCCGCCATCGCGGCCGCCGCGGATTGCGTACGATCAGCAGATCCGGATCGACGCCTGCGGCAGCCAGCATGGTCCGGGCAATCTCGCGGAAGTCCGCCCATTGCGAAACCACGCCGATCAGTTTTCCCCTCAGGGCCGGAAGCTCCGGATCGAGCCACTTGTTCGCGGAACGAATCGGCAGCGTGATCAGCTCGATTCCCGCCGGCAGAATCGGGCGCACAGCTTGGGTTTTGCTCGGCCGGCATAGCGGAATCGCCGCCAGCAGGGCTTCCGGCTTCGCAGCTTCCTCGAGGGAAATCCCTTCGGCAGGCCACGTGGTCATTTGTGTAATTTCGGCCAGCAATATATCCCGCGCATCGGCGTCCGGATCGATCAGCAAAAAATGGTCGGGAGGCGGCGACGCAATCCACTCCGCCACGCGCCGGCGAATCGCCGCCGAAGGCAGGCGCAGCTCACGCACCGCGCGAAAGAACGCGGCGATGTGCTGGTCCAGGATCTGTTCAGGTGTCGACGGCAGCGCGGCGTTGCTTTTCACATACACGCCGCTGCCATGCCGGTATTCCACCCATCCTTCCCGCGCCAGTTGCCGATAGCCGGCACTCACCGTGTTGGGATGAATGCTGAACCGCCGCGCCAGGTCCCGCGTGCTCGGCAACCTGTTGCCGGGATGAAGATCGCCGCTCAGGATGGCCAGCTCCACCTGTGTCACCAGTTGACGATAGATAGGGACTTCGCTGGCTGGTGAGAACCAAAGCCGCACCGTTGCAACCTCCAGGTCGTTTTTCGCGGTCTCTCACTCGCCGAATTCGCACAGCCCCATCACGAATTCGGCCGAACCATCGCGCAACCATCCGTCCAGTTGGGCGGGCTCCTTCAACTGCTGTCCACGCGCGCGCGGAACCACGACGTACTCGCAGTGCATCTGCGCCAGGGCCGTCATGTCCACCCAAAGCTTTTCGAACTGTGTAACCGGATAGACGTCCTCCTGTCCTTTTCCCCACCTCTTCTTCACGTCCTTCAGGGTGACATAGGTCGGCATACGGGCAGCCATGGCGCGAACCGCATCGGCTGCCTTGCGCTCATTCTGCAAATCGTCCCGGTTCAGCCCGAAGACCCGCAGCAGCGCATCGATGTCGATCCAGAACGTATTCGAGTTGTAATAGGAGAGCCGGAACTCGGTCTCTTCGGAGGGCAGCGCCAGGCCTTCCACGATGCGCACGCGGGAATCGACGCTGGCGAGCCCTCCACCGCGATCCTCGATGCGGCGAGTCATCACCTCAACCGTCATGGCCGCCTGGGTGGCCATGTGCCGGCCCAGAATCCCCGGATCGAGATCCGCGCCCACCGTATCGACGTTGTGAACCATCAGATGGCGCAGATTCGGGTTCATTTCCAGCAATGCGTGAAGCACGCCATTGCGAAACAGATTCGGCAGCTCGTACCAGTGCCCCATGGGGTGCAGGGACTGCAACGGAAGATTGTCGGTGTAATTGCTTCCTTCGCCGCACTGCTGCGCCCACGCGATCAGCGCCGCCCGCGAGCTGTCGCGCACCTTCTGCGCCTGCTCGTCGAGCATCTGTTGCGGCGTCGCTTCCCAGGCAAACCGGAGATCCCGCACCATCGGAATCAGCCGCAAGCCCACGCTGCGGCCGGGAGAAAGAAAAAGCGGACCCTCGTATCTGTAATTCTGTTCCCGGCGCAGAAGCTGGTCGGTCGGTTTGTGGGTCAGATAGCTGGTTGTGATGATGTGGGGCACGGCACAACCATGTCTGCGGCCGGTTCGCCGGCTTTTTGCCAGATGGACTTCGAGAAACGTACGGTGCTTTCCCTTGAGCCGGCAAAAAGGGCTGAGCCCCTTCACCACGCCGGCGCCGCGCGTCCAGCGGCTGCCCGCGCCGCCGCCCAGGGTCACAACTGCGACAGACCCGGAAGCCAGCGCTTCCTCACCCATGCGGCGGTGCCGCGCGTCACATCCCGGGCGCGCATCGAAAACACTTGCCGGCGGAACATCGTCGATGACCACCGACGCCGGGATCCGGTTCTGCGCGAGGCCGATTTGACCGGCGCGCAGCTCCGTCTGGATTCGCTCATGCTGGATGGGGTCGAATCCGTTTTGCGCCAGCACCGACTCCAGCGTCTCTTCCTGGTCGTCGTTATCGCCGCCGAGCGGCAAAATCCGGTCGAGAAATCCGCGGGCACGTTCCTCGGCGCCCGTTTCACGGTGGCAGCGAAGACTGAACCGCTCAAGGTCCGACCGTTCGCTGGCAGAAAGCAGCCGCTGGTCCTTTCGCAAAACCGCCGGCAGCATCAGGTTGTAATATCCGTCCGGCAAGGCGGCGGAATCGCCGGCCAGCAGCTCGGCGAACGTGCCGCGCTCGTCGATCGAGAAGTTGTAGACCACCGGCTCCATGGCGAAGGCCACACCGCCTGCCAATCGGCTGCTCACCTCGCGCATCAGGGGCCCAAGCCGGGCCTGTGCCTCCGGTCGGCGCGCGGGATCGAAGATAAAGCCCATCCCGCCTCCCGACATCCCTCCCAGCATCCAGAATCCCCAGAAAGCCTCTCCGAACACCGCGCGGACCTGCTGGATGAGCGTTTCCGTGAAGAGATTGGCCGCCCAGGGAATGATGGCCTGCAGCGGCCCGTCGAAGTTCCGCTGTGTGGCGCTGCCGATGGCGCGCACGTCTCCGGCGCGAAGATCGTCGAGGATCTCGTCGAGAATCCGCGACGCCTGCTGGCGCGCGATCCACTCGGGGCCTGAACGCAGCAGGTATCTCTCGGTCACCATCTCCAGGATCGGACCGACGTCCTGGGCCATTCCGCCATGGACCAGCACCAGACTCTGTTGCAGCCGCCGGCGCGTCTCTGCGTTCACTTCCGACTCGTCCAGGATGCGGTGATTGGGCAGCAGTCTGCCGCGACTGATGCCGAACTCCGCATCTCCCTCCGCCGCGGGAACCCCGGCGATGAGCTTGATGCCCGGCCAGACGCCCCCTGAATCCTGCCATCCGCCTCCCGAACCGCCGAGCCACTCTCCCAGAATGGCCCGTGTGGCGACAAGGCGGCGTTCAGGCTCGGCAAGGGCGCCCGTCAGCGAGGCCGCCTGGCCCGTGGCGCGCATGCAAACCGAGATCAACGAGGCCAGCAGGGTAGTGGAAACTGCCAGGCGTGAACCTTTGGGAATGTTGTTGACGTGACTCACAATCTCGAGGCCCAGCCCGTCACGGCCGATGAGCTGTCTCAAAAGGTCCGAAAGCGGCCGATCCGAGCCTTCCAGACCCGCGGGCACAATGCCCGAAGCAATGACCGCGGCCTTCAGCAGGCCGAGATAGTCGCGGCCGAAATCGAACATCTCCCGCAGTTCGCGAATCTCTGCGCTCGAATCCAGATCGACGCTGACGAGCCGGATCACAGGCCGGTCGATGACGCGCAGATAGGCTTCGACAGGGGCCTTGGGCTCCGGCGCTGTGGACCCGTAAACCGCCAGATCGATCGAGACATTGAGCACCCTCGCCCATTCGTAAAGGTCCATGCCGAGAAAGAAGATGTCGCTCCACCCGCTGTGACTCAGGTCCATGCGAACCGGAGTCGCCTCGTGGAGTACTGGAAACGGAACTTCGGTCGAACCGTCCAGAAGCTCGCGTCGCAGCCGCAAGGCGTAGTCCGCGGGGTGTCCGGTGCGGAACATCCACTGGTTGCCGCGGACAGAGCGGACGCTCCGGCGCACCTGGTTGGCAAGTGTCTCAAAGGCCAGACTGCGGTAAGCGGAAGCAAGGGCGCTGGAAATGCCGTCGCTCGGTCCTTGCGCAGCCTGAGCCGCCAGG
Source organism: Acidobacteriaceae bacterium (assembly GCA_030039035.1). Lineage (GTDB taxonomy): Bacteria > Acidobacteriota > Terriglobia > Terriglobales > Acidobacteriaceae > Telmatobacter. Next base: position 5,303 of record JASHQQ010000349.1, read on the forward strand.
AAGATGCTGATCGCCTCCTCATAGCGCCGGTTCAGCAGCTTTTCAAAACCGGCGAAAGGAATCAGCGCCTTTCCCGCGGCGATCTGGGGGCGGAGGGGAAGATGAAAACGATGAATCGCGTAGAGAAAAAAGAGCGCGCGAACCCGCTCATAGAGGTTTTCGCTGCGGCGGCGGTTTTCTTCAAGGCCGGCGGCTTCGGCCAGCAATTCCGCCGCCGCGGCGCCCTCGCAAAAGCTGTCCAGGGAACGATTGCGTGTCTCCGGATCCGTCGCGGTAATGATGGTCCATAGCCGGCTCACTCGTACGTCCCCCTCTGGGAGAACATCTCGCGGGCGGCCAGCACCTGGATCAGTTCGGTCAGGACCTTGTCCCGATCCTTTCCCTGCAGGGCGAGGGCAAGCTGGGCGGTGAATAGCCCGTATTTGACTCCGACATCGAATCGCTGGCCCGTCTGGATCATGGCCAGATACTGTTCGCGCCTGGCGAGCACCGCCAGAGCCGAAGACAGGCTCGGGCGAGCTTGCGAGTCCGCCAGAACCGCTGACAGGATTTCGAAGATCGTTGGCGTCAGAACGTGCATTCCATAGAAGCAGAGATATTGACCGCTCCTCAACCCGGGGACAATCAGACGCTGTTCCGCTTCGGTCGGCGTGGGCTTTTCAAGCACGGTCTCCACGCGATAAAAACCCGCTTTCCCCGCAACCGGGTAACCGCCGACGGCTCCGTAATAGGGAAGGAAGCTCTCGCGCGTGATCTGAACGCTCGAGATGCTGCAATCGGCGGCGGATGCGGCATCGACCAGCCGTTTGGCGCTTCCGCCGGACTCCGGCGCCACGTAAATGTGGTCTCCGACGCAATGCAGAAACGGCTCGTCGCGCACAAAATCCCGCGCGCAAAGGACGGCCTGCGCGTAGCCGCCCGGCTCCGTCTGCGGCATGAACGTCAGCCGCACCGGATCGTTGGCCAGAAGCTTGGCATAGGCTTCTTCGTCGCCGGGGCACACCACGATGCAGACGTCGCCGATGCCGGCGCGGACCGCTTCTCCAACCACGAGGCTGAGCACGGAACGCTCCGCGCCTTTCTGATCGATCAGCATCTGCATCGGGAGCGTGCGCTGTCCGGGCGCCGCTGCGGTGATCACCGCCTTTTTGATTTGCATATCACCGGGATTTTACCGCCGCGGCCTCCGCCGGGCTGAATCTTTGGCGAACCACCGCCTGGCGCGAACGGTATTCGTCAGAGGACGGGTAAAGGCAAATGGTCCCGTTCGTACTGTCTTCAGGGGGCATGGGCGGATGCGGAAAGGCTTTTGAGATGTGCGACGATCTCCTGGAAGCGCGGGTCCGGGTGCAGGCCCTTCAGATCGTCGTCGTTGATCAAACCATCGGCGTCGGAGTATCCGCGATGAACGGCTTCCTGCAGATCGTGAAAGGCATCGCTCGCGTTGCCGGCCGCCGCGGCAACCGATGCGAGCGCGTACCACGCAACCCAGCGCGTGTCCGCATCTCCCGCATCTCCCTGCGCATCGATCAGCTCCTTGAATTGGCTGACGGCCTCGGGGTAACGATGCTGGTAAGCGAGCGCCATGCCCAGAAGCCGCAGATACCCGACCGTATCGGGATGCTGGGGCCCAAAGGCATGAAGCTGGACCCGATAGAGATCGCTGCCCATTGCCACTGCCTCGTCATAGCGATGCTCATCGATCAGCGCTTCGACCAGTTCGCTGCGGGTGGTGAGCGTGTCAGGGTTTTCGGGTCCAAGTGCCTTGAGCTGCGCGGCGAGCGCGGCGCGATCGATCCGTTCAGCGTCCTGGTATTGGTGTTTCTTGATCAGCACGGCGGCTAAACAGGTTTGCTGGCGGAGTGTGTCAGGATGGGTCGGCCCAAGGGTGCGCACCAGGATGGCAATCGCCTGGCGGTAAATTCTCTCGCTGTCGGCGAGCTTTCCCTCCGTCATCAGGTCCTCGGCGAGGTTCTGCATTGTGAACAGCGCGTCAGGATGCTCAGGGCCCTCGACGCGCTGCTCGGTGGCCAGATCCCCGCGAAAGACATGCTCGGCCTCTTTAAGCTGGCCCTCCTGGCGCAACGCCATTCCAAGATTGCCCGTCGTTTGGAGCGTTCTGGGAGAATCGTTCCCCCATACTCTGCGTTCAATTTCAAGCAGAGACCGGTCCTGTTTTTCGGCTTCGACATAGTGTCCTTCGCCGAACAACAGGCCGGCGAGGTTGGCGCGCGCCAGCAAAGTCTGGTCGTTTTCGGGGCCGAGCTTGCGGGCCAGGGTGTCGACCAGGCGGCGGTACAGGTTCTCGGATTCGTCATAATGGCCCATAAAGGCCAAAACAATCGCGAGATTGCGAACGGTCTCGAGGGTCTGCAAGCTATCGCTGCCGAGCACGCGCTCTTCGACAGCCAGCGTCCGCCGATCCGTTCTTTCCGCCTCGTCATAACGGCCTAACAACTCGAGCACGTCGCCGACCTGAGTCATCGACTCAAGCGTCTTTGCGTCTTCGGGTCCGAAAAATGTGCGACGGGCGTCGAGCGCCCGAGTGGCCAGTTCGTAGGAGCGCGAATAGAGGCCCAGATTGGCATACGTTGCCGCCATCACCTGCATCATTTGCGTTTGCGCATCGGGATCGCTGGCCAGGCTGGCGCCGATATCGTTCGAAGCCTTGTCGAGGATCTCGCGCGCCGTAACCGTATTGCCGCGCGACTCGCCGGGGTCCGACACCCTGAACATACCGGTCATGAAGTCGGTGATGCGCGTGGCGCGATCCCGTTCGCGATTGGCCCGGTCGCGTTCGGCAAGGGCGGCCTGCTCGGCGCGTCGCGCCCGGATGGCCAGCGTGGTGCTGACCGCGATGCCCGCCAACAGCACCACGAATGCCGCCGCTATCCCCGTCACCAGCGCGCGATGGCGACGCGCAAATTTGCGAAGCTGATAGGTGGTGGTCGGAGGCCGCGCAAGGATCGGCTGGTCGTTCAGGTGGTTTTCAAGGTCGGCCGCTAGGGCCGCCGCCGACTCATACCGGCGCGTCTTGTCCTTCTCGAGGGCTTTGCCCACGATGGTTTCGAGATCGCCGCGGTAGATGCGGCTGATGGAACTGAGCGACTCCGCTTCGGTTTCCAGGATGGTCCGCGCAGCCTCATGAATTTGCCGGCCGCTCACGTTGTAGGGAAGCTTTCCGGAGAGAAGTTCGAACAGGATTACGCCGAGCGAGTAGACGTCGCTGCGAATGTCGACTTCGTTGGGGTCGCCCCGAACCTGCTCGGGGCTCATGTAGGCGAGCGTTCCCACAATCTGGCCGACTTCGGTCTGGAAGGTGAGCGGCGTCTCCTGCGCCGTCAGTCGGGCAATGCCGAAGTCGAGAATCTTCGGCTGGCCGGTTTCGTCGACGAGGATGTTTCCCGGCTTCAGATCGCGGTGAACCAGCCCGCGCTGATGCGCGTGGTGCACGGCGTCGCAGATCTTCTTCATCAGCTCGAGCTTCTGGCGCGTCGTCAGCTTGTTCTGTTCGGCGTAGCGGTCCAGCGGCAGCCCGCGGATCAACTCCATCGCGAAGTAGGGCTGCGGACCGAAACCGGTATCGGCGGTGCCGGCATCATGAATCTGCGCAATGCCCGGGTGCTGCAGCCGCCCCAGCGCCTGCGACTCGTGCCGGAAGCGCCGCAGCCGCTCCGGCGTGGCGAGGCCGGGGCGGATCACCTTCAGGGCCACGATGCGGCGCGGTTCCTCCTGCTCCGCCTCGTAGACGGCGCCCATTCCGCCTTCGCCGAGAATGCCGAGAATGCGATAGCGGCCGATAGTCGCGGGAAGCGATCCGGCCGCGAACGCGGCGCCACCCGGATCGGACGATTCCGCCAGCGCCTGCGCAGCCACATGCATCGCCGGCTCCTCGAGAAAGTTTTCCCCATCGTCCGACTCGGCCAGCAACGAGAGCACTTCCTGTTCGAGCGCCTCATCGCCCGCGCACGCCTGACGGACGAACTCTGCCCTGAACGCCGGCTGACGCTCCAGCGCGGCATGATAGGTCTCCTCGACCTTTCGCCAGCGCTCAATGTCCATGCGCGTGCTCCCGCGAGAGTTCGCGGCGCAGCCAGCTTTTGGCCAGCTTCCAGTCGCGGTTGACGGTCTCCTCGGAAACCTTCACTACCGCCGCCGTCTCGGGAATGGTGAGGCCACCAAAGAAGCGCAGCTCGACGATCTGGCTCTTGCGCGGGTCCTGCAGAGCCAGAGTTTTCAGCGCGTCGTCGATGGCCACGAGGTCCGTTCCGGTTTTTGCCGGAACGGCGATCGCCTCATCGAGCGTGAGCACAATCTGGTCGCTGCCGCGCTTCTGGGCGTGGCGCGAGCGCGCCCAATCGACGAGGATGCGGCGCATCACCTGCGCGCAGACGGCGAAGAAGTGCGTGCGGCTCTGCCAGTTCGCCTGCGCGCTGTCCACCAACCGCAGATAGGCCTCGTTCACCAGCGCCGTCGCTTGCAGGGTGTGGCCGGGATTCTCATTCGACATATAGCGCCGAGCCATGCGGTGGAGCTCGTCGTAGACCAGGGGAATGAGCTGGTCGATCGCGCGCTCGTCGCCGCCACTCCACATCTGCAGCAGTTGCGTAATCTGGTTTGCCGAGGGCTCCATTGTGCTTTCACCTGGGTTGGACCTGGATTTGGCAAGCCTAGCACCGGCAGAGCGCCGCTTTCCACACTTTCCTGAATTCATCGGCGCACAGCAATGGATTGCGCACGCAATGTATGGTGCGCGACGCAGCGCCGGCGTGGCAGGGCGCCTTCCATGACCGGAAAGGGCACCGGCTCCACGCACTTCGGCGGTGACCCTGAACGGCAACACCAAATTCGATCGGGGTGGGATGGGAGACACCGCTCCAATCGGGATGGGTCCGCCTGCCGCCGCCGCGATTCCCTGCAAATCTCTCTGGATTGGCGCACGATCCCGTCATACAATGTGTAGACCCGAGCTCCCGAAGGTTGGACCGCATCGAGCTGGATGCGGCGCGAACCCTGCTCTTTCCCCACGGTTGACCGGCGAAGGCCGGGCTTTGGCAGCACGCGTTTTTCGGCATTTCCGGTTTGGCGGAAATTTCGATTCACCTCATTCGCAAGTCGATCCTTGTCACTCTGGCGCATTGGGTCCGGCAAAAGGGCGAGCGGCCGGCAGGTACCGGTGGCTCCTCATTGCGAGGCCGTCAGCTCATTCAAACAAGCGCGCCAGACCTCCACTTCCGTTTTGCTCTGTGCCACGAATTCGGACACGACGAATGCCGACGGAGGCCAGCATGTCAGGTCGTGGAGTCTGTTTCTTTCCCGTTCCAGCGCGCGAAATCCTGCAAACAATGAGGCGAAGGCTCATTCGATGCGCGCTGATTGCATGCGGAATCGCCGCCGCCTCAATCGGGCAGGCGCAGAACTGCTTCTTGTGGCCGGCGTTCGGCTCCAACGTCTACGGGACGATGTCGGTCCGCGGCACTGGGCAAGGGACGAGCACGAGCGGGGACGAGGGCTACAAGCAATCGACGGATCAGAACGTGTTTTTGGGAATGCTTCTGGCAAGCCCGACATCGGGAGCATGCCACTGGGACAATGGTTCCACCGGCGACTATGTGGGCAGCGTGACCGTGGACGGTTCCATCGACGACCAGGTCACGAACACCGTAACAACCATAAACGGTGTAACGAGCTGCACAACCGCCATCACGGCAAACGGCGCGGGCGCCACTCCGCTGGTTCTGCTGGAAGCGAGCTATTCAAATGAGAGCTACTTCTTCACGGTCTATGGCTTCATTAACGCCACGATCGCCAACACCACCGGCACTCCGACATGCACCGGCTCCGGCACTGAACTTGTTCCATGGGGACCCTTGTTGCTCGACGGCAACCCGAACTTCACGTACATCCCGCTCCCTTCGTCGTCTTCGACTTCTGTCCTGAGCGGTACCCTGAGCTACTCCGGTATTCCAGAGCTTACGCCGCGGGAATCACTCCCCGTTGACTGGAAGATCGCATACAGCTTCTCGTCTGTTCCGGACGACGATTGCAAGCCGTGCAAGGACAATCGCGGCTCGGAGCTGAGCCTGCAGAGCCAGAGCCTGGGCGAAGACATTCCCGTCGTGGGCACGCCGTTCCACCTGCACTATGAAAGCGACCGCGCAGCGGGCCATGCCGGCGCCGATGCGGCGGCTGTGCAGGACGCGCTCAGTCTCGGCGGCTGGACGCTAAGCGCTCACCATGCGCTGGAGCCGTTGCTGCTGGCCTGGTGCGCGGGCGGCGCTTGCACGCCGTACGCCACCGTTCCCAAGGCGCTGTTTCTCGGCGACGGCTCGACGCGCGACGCCTCTGACGTGCAGGCGCCGGCTTCTTACCAGGGAAATCTCTACCTGACCTCGGAAGACGGCTCGGAGATCTACGTCTTCCATAATTATGTCCATACACAAACGCTGCGGCCGATGACCGGCGCGGTGCTTTATAACTTCGCCTACGACGCGGCGGGGCAACTGGTGACAATCACCGACGCCGACGGCAACGTGACCACCATCCGGCGCGATGCCAACGAGCATCCCACGGCGATCGTCTCGCCGTACGGCCAGACGACGACGTTCAGGACCGACTCCAACGGCTATCTGAGCGAGGTCGCCGACCCTGCCGGACACACAATCCGGCTCACCACGAGCGACACAGGCTTGCTGGCCAGCTACACCGACGCCAACGGCCACACATTCACGTTCG
>JASHQQ010000350.1 GCA_030039035.1 Acidobacteriaceae bacterium
AGGATGTCGAAGTTCTTCAAGAGGGTGCGACCGTTGGCGAAAACATCGAAGACACGGCTGCCTGGGCCCCCGCTCACCAGTTTGTCGCGGCCAAAGTAGCCCTCGGAGAAATAGAGCCTGACGGTGTAGGACTTGCCTTCGACCACCGGCAGGTAGTAGCTGAACCGGCCATAGCGCTCCCACTGGTAGAGCCGCGGCCGATCGGTGCCGACTGAAGCGAGCGCGCGCTGCAGTTGCGTACCTCCGCCAAAGTAGCGATCGCTCAACCAGCTCACTCCGGTTGAGTCGACATAGCTGATGGCCGAGGCGGTGATACGTAGCGGCAACATTTTGCCGGCAATGCCGCGGAAGATTTCGACTGCGCTCAGAAATGCCTGATCGTTCGCTGCGTCCACGTGAATGGACCCGTCGGCGCCGGGCTCGACGTCGATCAGGACCTTGGTCGCTGCTCGTCCCGTGCCCTCGGAGTCGCAGATGATGTCATACATGTGCTGCTGGCCATTGACGCGCAACAACACGCGATGCGCGGCAACGGCAGCGCCCGAAAGATCGACGAAGAAGAGGTGCAGTTCGTAGCTGCCGGGACTCACCGGAAACGCGCAATGGAAGTCACCGGTCAATTCTCCGGCCAGGATTTCGGGGTCGCTCACGCCGGAGGCGAGCTTTACGTCGTTCTCGAGAACAGATCCGCCATGACAGTAGGAGTCGCGGGACCAGAGCTGCCCCGTGTGGTCCACCCATTCCTTTCCCGCCCCCAGACGAATCGCGAGAAGCGGGGCATTCACGCCGACAGGCATCTCGGGCGGGGCCGGGTGTGCCGCTCCCTCATTGTGGCGGAGAACCAGATACGCGGCGACTATCAACGCGGCGAGGAGAACCGCAAGAACCAGGAGCCATCTTTGGCGTTTGTACGCAGCCTGAGTCTCCTGAAGAGGCACGAACTCCCCGGAGATTGGTCGCCCGGCAACCGGCCCGCTAACTAACGCGGGAATCTTCTGGGACATTTCAGGTTCCAGGGCCGAAGACCTCGGAACGGCCGCGACCTCAAGAACCTGGGATGGCTCAGGGCCGGGGCTTCCCTTCTCCGCACCAACTCTTTCGAAATGCGGCACATAGGAACCGACTGGCAGGATGATGCGAATCGGATTCGAGCGCCCTTCGCCCTGATAGTAGCTCTCCAGCCGCTTGCGCAGGCCGTGTGCGCTCACACGGACGATCGGATCGACCTGCGGGTCGAACCCGGGGCGCCGTCCCAGCGCGGAGACAGCGATGTTGTACTCCTTGATCTCGTGAGCGAGGCCCTTGAAGGAGCTTTCACAGATGTAGGAAAGGAACTTGCTGAGAGCTGGTGCGCGCCGAAAGCTGGGCGAACCCAGAACGCGTTCAAGCTCTGTCCGGTTTTCCTGTTCCAGAGAATCCTGTACCAGCTTGAGGGAGGTCGACATGAGCGGTCCAGTCGGAAGCCGGCGCCGAAGGGCGAGCTTCAGAACGCCACCCAGTGTAGCGAAACCGATGGAGACCCTTCAAATCGTGGCCGGATGCTGCCACCCAGGTCACTGCGGATTTTTGAGCAGCAGGACGGACGCGCCAATCGGAACTGTCGGATCTGCCGGTCATCGGAAAGCCACATGCTCTCACCATGGTCCGGGTGCAGCGGCCCAGGCTCCGGGACGGATCGCTAACGTTTGGCTTAACTCTCGCAAGTAGCGGCTGTTAACGGTTAACTGCCCCCGCCCGGCGCAATTTTACGCATCTTTACTTCAAAGTTATCGCCCCCGCCACTGAGCCTTTGGCTGCGTAAGGCTACGACACCAAGAGAGAGATTCGGAGCTATGAAATCTGCGAATGACGTTGAGATTCGGCCGCACAGCTATGGAATCGACCCGGAGAACCACAACGACCGCCGGAAGCAGTTACGAAGTCTGCGCTTTTGCGTCCCCGTTGTCCTGGCCATCGCCTTTGGATGGCTCCAGGCCGCCGCTCAGCCTGTGCCGCCCGCGCCCGATTTCGGTCCGAACGTCATCATCATCGACCCGGGCATGTCCCCGGCGACCATCAATTCGACTTTGGCTTCACTGGCTGCGCTCGATGTGAACTCCCAGTTCATCACGAACCGCTACGCCGTGCTTTTCAAGCCCGGTGTCTATCCGGTGCAGGCTCCCATCGGTTACTACGAGTCGATCGCGGGCCTTGGAAAAGACCCGTCCGCAGTCACCATCAACGGCTTCATTACCCCGAACTTCGGGACCGTTCCGGAAAACCAGAACCTGACCGAGACCTTCTGGCGCTCGATGGAGAACATGACGTTCAACGTGGAGACCGATACCACGCAGAACGCCCCGCCCAACACCCTGCAGTGGGGAGTCTCCCAGGGAACGTCTCTGCGGCGGCTTTTGGTCAACGGCTCGCTCCAGCTCGGCGATTCGGGTTTCGGCTATTCGAGCGGCGGCTTCATCGCGGATACCAAAGTCACCGGAATCGTAAGCTCCTCGACCCAACAACAGTGGTTCACGCGCAACAGCGTGCTGGGAGGGTGGAATGGCAGCAACTGGAACATGGTGTTTGCCGGCGTGGAAGGCGCACCTTTCTCCAATTACCCCACGAATGCGTTCACCGTGCTTCCGACAACTCCTGTGAAACGGGAGAAGCCTTTTCTTTATATCGACGAGCACGGTGGCTACCGTGTTTTCGCGCCCCTGAGCGAGCCGGATTCTTCAGGAATCGACTGGGATTCGAGGCGGCAGCATGGTTATTCGATCCCGATCAGCCAGTTCTTCATCGCCCAGCCAGGCAGCACACTCGATGAGATCAATCAAGCTCTGGCCCAAGGCAAAAGCCTCATTCTGACGCCGGGGATTTATCAATTCTCCGGGAGCATCCGAATCACACGGCCGGACACGATTGTCCTCGGCCTGGGATACGCGACACTGGCGCCGCAGACGGGTACGCCGGCCATCACGGTCGCGGACGTCGACGGAGTGCAACTGGCCGGATTGGTCATTGATGCGGGTCCGGTCAACTCTCCGGTCCTGGTCCAACTCGGCGACCCGCAGAGCCCCAGGAGATCCCACCGGTGGGATCCATCGTCTCTTGACGACATTTTTCTGCGGATCGGGGGCGCTACGCCCGGCTTGGCCACAACCAGCCTGGAGATCGATAGCGACGACGTGATCCTGGACAATATCTGGGCCTGGCGCGCCGATCACGGCAACGGAGTGGGCTGGACAGACAACGTCGCCGACCATGGGCTCGTGGTCAATGGCGATTACGTGACCGCTCTCGGCCTCGCCGTCGAGCACTATGAACAGAATCAGGTGCTCTGGAACGGCGAGCATGGCCAGACCGTCTTTTATCAAAGCGAACTCCCGTACGATGTCCCGAGCCAAAGCGCCTGGATGCAGGGGAGTGCCAATGGGTACTCATCGTACGCAGTCTCGAACTGGGTCAAGGATCACCGCGCTTACGGGCTCGGCGTGTATTCATACTTTGATCAGGGAATCGACATCGTCGAAGACAGCGCGATCACGGTCCCCGATGCAAACAATGTCCCGGTTACCCATGCAGTCTCGGTATTCATTGCCGGCAGCGGTTCCATCACTCATGTCGTCAACGATGCCGGGGGATCGGTCGGCGGCAGCTTTGGACTATCGTTTCTCCCGTCCTATCCGGTAACGCCCTGCAGCATCGACTGCCCGCCGTTGCCCGAAGCGCCGAAAGACCTCGCCGCGACGGTTGCCTCCACCAATCAGGTAAACCTGGAGTGGGAACCGAGCCGCAGTCCCTTTGTCCGCTACAGCGTCTTTCGCAGCAACTCCCCGCTGTTCGTTCCTTCGGCTGCGAACCAGATTTATTCCGGACTGGCTGATACCGCGTATGCCGACACTTCGGCCAATCCGGCGCAGCACTACTACTATGCGGTCGAAGCCCTCAACGACGCCGGAGTTTCCGCGCCCTCGAACATTGTCGATGCGTCGACTCCGAGCGCCGGCGGGCAAATCTCCGCAGATGTTCTCGACATCAACACCGGCGGCTACGCCACCGGCGGAACGCCGAATTGGGTCGAAGACGAGTACTACACCGGCGGACAGTGGGCCGGGTACAGCGGCGGAACGATCAATACCGCGCTGGTGCCGAATCCGGCCCCGCAGTACGTCTACCAGACGAACCGCTACGGGACCTTCAACTACGACATTCCGGGCTTTACTCCCGGGTCCACCTATATCGTCGATCTTCACTTTGCGGAAACCTACTGGTCCAGCCCAGGCCAGCGGCAGTTCAACGTCGCCCTCAACGGAAAAACCGTGCTGACGAACTTCGATATCGTCGGTGTGGCGGGAGGGGCGTGGAGAGCGGTTGTCGAGTCGTTCCTGGCCACCGCCGACACCAATGGCTTTATCCACCTCGCGTTCACGCCGGGCAATGCGGACAATCCCCAGATCAATGGCATCGAGATCGGTGTTCCATGCACGACCGGTTGCGCGGCGCAGCCAGCCGCTCCGGCCACGCTGACGGCCAGGGATATCTCCACGAATGAGATCGATCTCTCGTGGACCGCCAGCACGACTTCCGGCGCAAGCTACGTCATTTTCCGGAGCCAGTTGGCCGGCGCGGCGATCGGCGCTCCTCAGATCGTTGCGTCAGGGGTGACGGGCACGGTTTACGCCGACACCAGCGTCAACCCCGCTTCCAACTACAGCTACTACGTCGAGGCGATCGATGCGGCCGGCCTGTCGACCGCATCGAATACCGCTTCCGCAAGCACTCCTGGCGCAGGAGGGGCAATAACGAATACGGTCATTGCCATTAACGCCGGCGGTGGCGCAGTGGCCGAAGCTGCGGAGGGTTCGCAGGCCGCTTTTGAGTGGCTGGCCGATCAAGACTTCACAGGAGGGACACCGACCTCGACCGGCTCGGCGATCAACACGTCCCTGGTGCCTAATCCCGCGCCGCAAGCGGTCTATCAAACCAACCGCTATGGGGCGATGACTTATACGATTCCGGGCCTTGCGCCGGGTGGCACTTACATCGTCGATCTGCACTTCGCGGAGACTTACTGGACCGCGCCTGGCCAGCGCCTCTTCAATGTCTCCATCAACAGCAAGCAGGTGCTCAACAATTACGACATGTTTGCTTCGGCCGGAGGCGAATATACGGCAACCGAAGAGTCCTTTTACACCACTGCCGACAGCACCGGTACGATCACCATCAACTTCACACCCGGGGCCGAGGATAACCCCCAGATCAACGGAATCCAGATCGGTACGCCATAGCGCAGGTCTGAACTGGCGGCGTACGAAATCCCCTCATCACAGAGCCGGGCGTGGAGAGTCGTGCGCCCGGCCGCACTCTGGCAGGAGCAGAAGGCATGACCCTCAGACGGTTTTTCGCAATGTTTGCCGCGCTGTTTGCTGTTGCAGCTTTCAGTAATCAGCGATCGGAGGCGCAGGTATATAACACGACCTGGAGCGACGAATTCAACGGCGCTTACGGTTCGCCGAACACCGCGAACTGGTCGATGGAAACGGGCAACAACAATGGATGGGGGAACGACGAACTCGAGTATTACTGCCCATATGGCAACAACACTTATCCCTGCAGCTCCAGTAATCCGAACGTATATCAGGATGGAAATGGGCATCTTGTAATATCGGCGTTTCCCGTGGGCAGCACCTACACCTCAGCCCGCATTCTGTCGTATCCGAACGCGACAACGCAGTATGGCCTGATTGAAGCCCGCATGCAGATTCCTTACGGCGACGGCCTCTGGCCGGCTTTCTGGATGCTCGGTAACTCCATCATGACCGGCACGTCCTGGCCGGCTTGCGGCGAAATCGACATCATGGAAAACGTGCCGCAGATGGGCGACAGCACCATCCAGTCAAGCCTGCACGGCGCCAATAACTTCAACACCGGAAACCAGACCGGCGTCGCTTCGGCCATCAACAGCAATTACCACATCTATGGCACCAACTGGTATCCGCAGACCGTGCAGTTCTTCGTGGACGATTACACGCATCCATTCGTCACGTTGACGCCGAGCAGCAGCGGCGGCACATGGGAGTTCGACAACGGCAACTTTTTCATCCTCTTCAATGTCGCGGTCGGCGGCGACTGGCCGAGTCCGGGGCCGGACAGCAGCACTCCGTGGCCGGCAAACATGACCGTGGATTACGTTCGCGTCCGCAAGTGGCAAGGTGGCGCGAGCTCCATCAACTCCGGCGCCTGGTACCAGGTCATCAACCAGAACAGCGGCTCCTGCATGGATGACACCGGCTGGGGCACTTCGAACGGCACTACGGTGCAGCAATGGCAGTGCGGCGTCGACCAATACAACCAGGAGTGGCAGCTTGTGCCTACCAGCGACGGCTACTACGAGATCATCAACCGGAACTCCGGGCTGGTGCTCGACGACACCAACTGGTCGACTTCGTCGGGAACCGGAATGCAGCAGTGGTCTTACGGCGGAGGAACCAATCAGCAATGGATGCCGCTGCAGGTCGGCGCCAGCTTCCAGTTTGTCAACCGCTACAGCGGCCTTTGCCTGGATACTCCCGGTGCATCCACTCAAAACGGCGTGCAGCTTGACCAGTACACCTGCAACGGCACAGGCGCACAAATGTTCCAGTTGCTGCAGGAACCTGACTAAGACATGTGCGGGTACCGGCGATGAGCCGGTGTCCACACGTAGTCGCTGCATGGAATTTATGTTCGAGCGCATCTCTCATTGTCTGATTGCTACACTTCTTGCCAGCGCTTCCGTTCTCGCTGCGCAGAGTTCCGATATCCCTGCGCCTGGCGTTCAGGCTGCCCGGGCCGGTGCGGAAAAGGCGCGCGCCCTCGTACAGGAAGAAGCTCGAGCCGTTCAGTCCATTGACCGCTTTGCTGTCTCGCACCAGGTGGATGTCACCAGCGCCACGCCTCATTACAACCGGACCACCCACGCCTATCTGAAGACGTGGGTGCAGCGGCCAGGGCACATCCGAGCCGAGAGCCGGCAATACACGCGCAGTGAAACGATCGTTTCCGACGGCTCTGCGACCTGGGTCTACGATGGCGGCAACCGGACTTATTGGAAACAGAAAGGGGGAGCCCCTGCTGGCCTCTTCTCGAATGCCTTTCCGGGACTGGCGCGCAAATTAGGCAGCGCGAACCTTCCCTCCGTGATGACCTCAGCCAGGCTTGCCGGAACCGAGTCACTGACCATCGTTGGCCGCAGTTATCCCTGCGACATCGTCGACGTAAGTGTTGTTCCCGAGGCCTCGGAAAACATGTTGCAGGACAACACGCTGCGCCTCTGGATTTCCAGGGACTACAAGGTTCCCCTGAAAGTGGAAGCGAACTTCGTTGGGGGCGCTCCACCCGACCACAGGAAGTATTCCGACTACGTAACGGATTTCGAACCTGACCTGAATTTTCCGGCATCCACATGGACTTTCCAGCCACCGTCCGGCGCGAAGCCGGGGACAGGAACAACTGAAGGACACAGCGCGAACTGATCCAGGTTTGGGGGCCGACGGGAATTGGCCCAAAACCCGGAAGTGGTACCCGTGCTCCAGTGCGAAACGCGGCCTGGCGGCAGACCTTGCGGTCCCGATATTCAGCGCGCTGACACATTTGAATCCCTGGTTCCCTGCGGATGGACCGGAACGCTGCGGCTTTCGGGCATGTAAGTCGGAACGTTCGTGTCGATCACGCGAAACTCTTCGCGACTGAGGGGTAGCTCGCGAAAGGCTTCCTCTGCACGAAGAGGAGTGAAGCTCGTCCAGGCGCCGTCGCTCCCGAACAGGATGCGATGGACGCCTGCCTCGCGAATTCGAGACGCGATGAGTTGTTTCCTGTTCTTCCAGTCTCCGAGGCCAGCCACTCCCGAGATATCGAAGTAAAGGTGCGAAACACGCGTATCGCGGCGTGCAATGGCGTTGAGAAACAGCGACAACGCGGCGTCGGCACCCGGATCGTCATAGCCGCCGCCGCCGGCGAGGTGAGCCACCTGGACAGGGATATCAGGCGCCGCGGAAAGAACTTCATTCAGGAAGATCTGCGCTTCCTTTGCACCGTAGGGCCTGTGGTGATCGATGTTCGCATGCAAATGCACCACGATGGCCATATGGTGGTAGTCGGCTGCGCGAAAGATTTCGCGAAGTTTGCGGACGTGGTCGGGATTGTCGAGATCGACATCGGAATTGCCGAAGTGGAGCTTGAGGCCGGCGCTGAGATAAGGATTGCGCGAGCAGCGGTCGATCTCGCTGAGGGCGTATTCCCGGAGCGGGTCCACACCGCAGAAGGCCAACAGCCGGCCCGGATACTCTTTCACCTGGTCCGCGGTCCAATCATTTTCCTTCATCACCTGCGCGTATTCGTCCTGTATGGGAGGGCGGTTGGGGTCACCGAACTGGTAGGCCAACGAAAGGATCACCGCGCGCCGAATGCCGGCCGCATCCATCTCCGCGATCAGGTCACGAGC
The DNA here is from genome assembly GCA_030039035.1 of Acidobacteriaceae bacterium. Classification (GTDB taxonomy): domain Bacteria; phylum Acidobacteriota; class Terriglobia; order Terriglobales; family Acidobacteriaceae; genus Telmatobacter. The sequence continues at coordinate 8,465 of JASHQQ010000350.1, forward strand.
AAGAAACGGCTTCGGCTGGCCAAGAATGCGCGCGACGGCGGGACTCAGCAGATGTTCATGATAATCGGCCCGTGGATTCTCTTGCGCCAATGCGCTCCAGGGCCCGGGAAGCAAGAAAATCAGGCCGCAACAGGCGAACGCGTTGTTCATCCAGCGTTCCTGATTCCCGGTCCCGACTCTGACGGTGCTGCCCGGCATATTGCGTCGCAAGAATATCAAAACGGCGACGATCGGTGCTGCACCTTGCGATTTGGCGAAAACAGGCCAACCTGCTGTTCAGGGGTTCCGGGAAGGATTTTCGGCTATACGGAGGTTCGATTGCGGTGGAGTTTTTCCCGTCTGCACTGCCGATCTTCACGGCTGATCCTATCTGCTTCCTGATGGGCCGTGGCCTTTCATCATTTCATCAACAGCCGGGCGGAAAGAAAAACCCGGCGCGGAATTCACGCCGGGCAAAAATTGAACGGTTCCGTATGCGGTGCGCCCATTTATTGCAATTCCTGAGTTACTGTACCCCGAAGTCGCTGCACTCAAGTCGACGCGACCCTCGGGGAGCGGCGACCTTACACGGATTACAAAAGGCCACAGCAGCCCAGGAATTGCCGTAGTGGATCGACAGTTCGAACCTAGCGGCGTCGACCACCACCACGGTATCCGGGCAGCGCGTGCTCTCCACTGCCATCATGGTTCGGCGCTGCGACCACGTGACCGCGCCCGTCACGGGCCTCATTCGCCTGGAAGTGATTGAATCGCTCCGCGCCGCGCGGGGGCAGGGGTCCGTTGTACCCATGGTGCGGATCGAAGCGGTTATCCACGTGGCCATGGAAACCCACCGGGCCGTGGAACCACGGCCCGACGCCGATGAATAGGCCGCCCACAAACCAATCCGGCCCGTAGTATCCGTACGGGGCACAGTCGTATGGCGGGTAATCGAAATAGCCATACGGGCAGACCGGCGCAGGACCGATGTTCACCCCTACAGCAACCTGTGAAGGCGCAGGCCTCATCAAGCCAAACGCCGCAAATGCGATGGCAGACAAAACAGCCGGCTTCCAGAAAGTCATTGCGCTCTCCTCCTGTAAGTAGTCTAACGAAAAGCGCATCTCCCGCCGTTTGCACGCTCAGGCAAAATGCAGGGTCCCCCGGATTTGCGCCGTATCAGTGCACGAGTCCGTTCAGCCGGCTTGCTGGCCGAAGCTTCCGGGATGGCGGTCATGCGCC
>JASHQQ010000351.1 GCA_030039035.1 Acidobacteriaceae bacterium
GTCGCTGGGTGAGAATCCAGTCAGGATGCGCGATTCGGAGCGGAAGAGATGATACCCGTCGAAGGTGATGTCGTTCAGCATGGTTTCGTACGGCCCATAGCTCCTGAAGGATTCATTCAATAGCGCGAGGGTCCTCACTGTCCGTGCCCGGTCGATCGAAATGCTTCTCAGCGGACAGATATAAGTCTTTCCACCGATCTCCACTGGACCGTAGGAGATCATGATGTCCGACCGCGCCAGCGGAGTCGTCGATTGCAGGTCGGTATGGACGGTGAGCCGCAGAATCGCCCCGCTTTCAGGGTCAATGGAAACTTCTCCCTGATACCCCGAATAGCGATTGAAGGCTTGCTTCCCGTCTCCGTCGGGAAGGCAGCAAAGCCACACCGGACGAATCGATTTTTCCACTGGAACGACGTAGTGGAACACGGCTACGCGACCGCGCTCGCCTTGTTCCCATCGGCTCCACGTCAGTCCCGCCTGTTTGTCGATCATCTCGAGTACGCCCAGGAGAGCCGGACCGAAGACACCAATTGTGACCAATTCGCCCTCGTTCGGTTTATGCTTCGGAGGCCCGGTATCGACGATTTCAAGGCCGTTGTGATAGCGCACCGTGGTCGTCCAATGGTCAACAACATGAAGGCGCTGGTAGCCGATGCCGGTTCCGCCTGCTTGATAGAACGGCGTCTCCTGAAAGCGCATGGTTGTCTGGCGCGCAAAGAAATCCGGCAGTTTGTGCACGGTCGTGCTGAGATACCTGGACGCGAGCGAGAGCATGTGCTGCTGCGCGTTCCGGCCGGGCGCCGCATCCTTGGGAATGTCTTCTGCCGGCGGGTCGAGAAAGGCCGATGAATCGGCGAGAATGCGGAGTTCCTGGCGAGCTCGTTTCCCGCTTGCGATTGCGTCGAGCAACTTCAGCCGGCGTTCGCTCAGCCGCTCGGTGAGAGCAAGGCCTGCAAGTTGCTTTGCGAGATCCGCGTCCGGCTTGCCGTGCGATGCGGACAACAATTGCTCCAGTTGGGCTATCGATACGAGCGTGGGCGGAGGAATCGGATTCACCGAATAATAGGGCTCATCGTAATAGCCGGTGGTGGTGCGCGCGATTAAGCCCGGCCCGTCAACTACGACCTTCAAGTCGTGATATTCGTGTGCATGATCGGCAGGAAGCGGGTCAAAGGAGATTCGATAAAAGGGACCAGCCTCCCGAACGCAGCTCTCGATCTGCTTTTCGAGGTCCTGGCTATTGTCCATCACGTTTCCGCCGGTCTGGACTGCCAGCACATCTCTGTCCAGGTTCATGAAGCTGGCTTTACGCGGAACCGTCACTCCAGTGAGGTAGTCCTTGTAGAGCAGATTCGGACTGGTTTCGCCGACCATGACACTGTAGAAAGCGAGGTGGGCTTCCCGCAGCAGGTCAGAGAACCGCCACACCGTGTCGAAGACCAGCAGGGACGGCGCTGGTTGTGTGTATACGCCGATCCATTTCTCGATGCCCCAGTCGGGGCCGACCCAGAGCAGCAGCTTTCTTCCAGGTACGGTTCGCTCCGATGTCGCGATCTGCCCCAGCGCCTTTAATGCCGATAGCGCGGGCGAATCCTTCGGTCCCATGTTGGGAACCGCAGCCTGCCAGCCCACGTTGTAACGAACGACCGTGAAATCGTGGTGTTCGATCTCTCGCGCCAACTCATTCCCATCCTCGGAACCGTGCGCGACCGTCCACAATCCCGAGTCGGAGAACGAAAACACCGATACGGGTCGAGCGAGATGACCGCCGTTCCTTCGCAGATACGTCTCTACGGCAACGCGCTCCTCGCGCGCCAGGAGGTCCGGTAGCGCGATCGTATCGATCAGCAGAATAATTTGGGCTGGAGGCTCGGTGGGTGAACCTTGACCGTCGAAAGCGTCAAAGGAAAGAATCTTCTGGCTGCTGCCCTGCTCGAAGAGGTTGAAATCCGCGCGGTTCAGACCTGCTACGGGCTTTCCATCTGCATCGGTCACCAGCACATCGAGCTTGATCAGCCCTTCAGCCCTGTCTCTCGGTACCGGCGAGATTGTCACTGCGGGCGCGTCCGAAGCGTGCTGCGCGTCCGGCATGGCGATGGCTGGACCCGGCCCGCCTAGCAAGAAGAACGCGCAGGCGCAAAGACGCAGATTCCCATTCAGTGGCAACTCGCACCCCGGCGATTGTCCATCCCGCAGTATAAGCTTCGGACGATCGCTGTGGCTGTCCCCGGGCCCCCGAGCCAAGCGGGAAAAATCAGCCGGGGAACCGCAGCCTGCTTGCGAGCGTACTCCCCTATGACCAGACCGTGCGAGCCGACGCAGACGCTTGCACCCAAGACGACAAGAGGTGGAATATGACCGCCGATCTACGCATCGCGCTGCGCCAGTTGCGCAAATCTCCGGGATTCGCGGTGACCGCGATCCTTACGCTGGCGCTGGCCATCGGCGCCAATGCCATCGTCTTCAGCGTGCTCAATGCCATCGTGCTGCGGCCGCTCAACGTGCCGCACGCCGAGAGCCTTTTCACGGTGCAGCGAGCTTTCGAGAGGGGCAACACGCCGTCGCAGTCCTATCCCGACTTTCTCGATTTGCAACGCAGCAACCGCAGCTTCGATTCGCTGCTCTCCGATTGCATCGAGGGTCCGGTAGGGCTCGACACCGGGAGCGGCAATCCGGCTGTCGTGTGGCCCTACCTGGTCAGCGGCAATTACTTCGATTCGCTGGGCATTCAGCCGTATCTCGGCCGCTTCATCCACGCCTCCGACGAGCGCGGAAAAGACAGCGTTCCTTATGTTGTTCTGAGCTACGCCTACTGGCGCACTCATTTCAACAGCGATCGCACGGTGGTGGGCCGCGCGGTCAACATCAACAAGCACCCGTTCACCATCGTCGGCGTGGCGCCGCCGGATTTCCGCGGCACCGAGCTCTTCTTTGCGCCGGATTTGTGGGTGGCGCTGGTGGACATGAAGTTGATCGCCGGCTGGGATCCGATCGACGAACGGGGGGACCATTTCACCTGGGTGCTGGGACATCTCAAGCCGGGCGTCACGCCTGCCGCAGCGACCGCGGACCTGAACCGGATCGCTGCCACGCTGGCGAAGACCTATCCGGCGGCCGATGACGGCCTCAAGTTTTCCCTGGCGCGGCCGGGGCTGGTGGGCGACACCCTGGGCCAGCCGGCGCGCGCCTTCATGGCCGGAGTGATGGGGCTCGCGGCGCTCATCCTGCTGGCTGCCTGCGCCAACCTGGGCAGCCTGTTTGCCGCACGCATCGCCGACCGCTCGCGCGAGATCGCCGTGCGCATGGCCCTGGGTTCGCGGCGCAAACTCATCCTGCGCCAGCTCTTCACGGAGGCATGCCTCGTTTCAATCTCCGGAGGAGTCGTGGGCATCGCGCTGGCCGTGGTGATTCTCAGGGTGCTGAGCGCGTGGCGGCCGATTCCCGACATTCCCATCAACGTGCCCGTCAATCCCGATATCAGGACCTATGTCTTCGCGCTGGTGCTGGCGCTATTGGCCGGCTTCCTCTTTGGCCTGGTGCCGGTGCGTCAGATTCTGCGGGCCGACCCCTGGCAGATCATCCGTTCCGGATCGATGAGCCAGCGCCTGCGCCGCTTTACCCTGCGCGACGTGCTGCTCGCCCTGCAGATCGCGATCTGCGCCGTGCTCGTCACCTCGTCGCTGGTGGCGGTGCGTGGGCTGGCGCGCTCGCTTACGAGCGACTACGGGTTTCACCCGCAGGGCGTGATGCTGGCACGAACCGATCTGCACATGTCCGGTTACGACGGCGACCGGCGTGTGCAAATGGAGCGCAAGATGCTCGATGAGGCCGCCGGCATTCCAGGCGTGACCGCCGCAGGCTACGCCGACCGGCTTCCCCTGAGCATTGGCGGCAACGACTCGAGCGTCTTCCGCGACACGACCTCGGACTTCCGCCCGACCAATTCCGTCGCCGATGCCCAGCAGTTCGACGTTTCGCCGGACTACTTTCGCGCCGCCGGCTCGGCCATGCTTGCCGGCCGCAGCTTAACGCTGAACGACGACAAGCAAGCGCCCACCGTTGCCGTGGTCAACCGCGAGTTTGCGCGCAAGGTCTTTGGCGGAGTCGAGAAGGCGATCGGCGGCCACTACAAGGTCTGGGGCGGCACGCGGGTTCAGGTAGTCGGAGTGGTTGAGGACGGCAAGTACGAGACGCTGACCGAAGATCAGCAGCCGGCGATGTTCTATTCGTTTCTGCAACAGCCGTCGAGCAACACCTGGATTCTGGTGCGATCGGACCGCGATCCGGAGGAGATTGCCGCGGCCCTGCAGCGCAAGTTGCGCGGCATCGATTCCTCGGTGCCGATCGAGATCAAGACCTGGACCAGTGAACTGGATTCGGCGCTCTTCGCGGCTCGTGTAGCCACGGTGGCGCTGGGCGTTTTGGGGTTGCTGGGCGCGATGCTCGCCATTACCGGCATCTTCGGCATGGCCTCGTACGCGGTGAGCAAACGGCTGCGCGAACTGGGCATTCGCGTGGCTCTGGGCGCAGATCAGCGCAAGGTGCTCAGCGCTGCACTCGGGCGCGCTTTCCGGCTTCTGGCGATCGGCTCCGCGGCGGGCATGATCCTCGGGTTGCTGGCCACCCGCGTGCTTTCCTACATCGTGTACCAGGCCACGCCGCGGGATCCGATGGTGCTCATGGGCGTCATCGTCACCATGATGGGCGTGGGCCTTGTGGCCGCGTGGATTCCGGCGCGGCGGGCGCTGGCCGTCGACCCGATGATCCTGTTGCGCGACGAATAAGCGCAATGGCTCTTCGGATGGGCGGCAACCGCGATCCCCTCCCGAAATTGCGAACGGGCGGGGATGAAGCGCGGGAAACACGATCGGCAGGGTCGCAGAGCAGAGGTTGAAATCCGATTCGTGACTTCCGGGCAGCCGGTCGCTATCCAGGATGGGGAGCCAAGAACATCTGCGACGGCGCATCCGGCGAATCAGCCTGCGATTCAGGATTGCCGAAGGTGAGAGATGTGGGTGTCACACTCGCAGACGCCTTCATTCAGTCGAAGCGAACTGTAGAGGCTTTTGGCTTCTTCCCAAAGCTGCATCGCCAAAGCCTGGTTTCCCTGCTCTTCAATGAGGAGCGCATACGGTCTGACCGTATTCGCAAGGTCGAGAAGCTTTGTGTTGAGATTACTGCGGTAAATCTCCAGAGCCTCTTCGTACAGTGGCTGCGCCGGCACGGAATTGCGCTCTTGTCGATAGATGTCTGCGATGTGCCGGATGGTATGGGCATAGGACAGGACGTCGTTCTGCTCACGGAAAAGCCTGGCGGCATCTGCGTAATGCTCGCGAGCCGCAGAAAACCTGCGTTCATTACGGGCCTGACGGCCCTGGGAAACAGCCTCGCTTGCAGCAGTCATAAACTGAGAATACTGCACCAACGGTGACCGCGAGAAGTTGGCATCCGTAGCCCGAGCGCGGCTTTCCCTGCCGGGTTCCGCTCCCTTGGCCGAATGGCTGCCGACCCGGAAGTATCGCCTGCCCGGCTGACCAGGAGCCGGATCCGTTCCCCAAAGGTCCGGATGGCGGGCGCCCCGCGGAGGCTCGCAGTCTTCTGAACCGGATGAGACCAGCCATCTACAAGTTCGAGCCAAAGGCCAGCAGACGGCCGTCGCAATCTTTCACCACGAACTCGCGCGTCTGCCAAGGCGTGTCGGCAAGCTCGCGGGTGAATTCCACACCTTTGGCCGCGAATTCGGCGTAGAGCGTGCCGGCGTCCTCGACATTGAGGTACGCGTCGAGCAGTTCGCCGGCATACTTGGCCGGATTGGCGGTGGGCGGCCCGGCGCAGCGAAAGTGAATCGCCCGGCCGTCGCGCGCCACAATGCCGTAGACCGGCGGTTCCGCGGTCTCCGCAGACGGGTCTTCGTCCGCGGGGACAGGTTCCTGCCATGTGCCCAAAGTGTCGAAGCCCAGCTTTTCCTTGTAATAGACGAGGGTGCGGGGGATGTCCGTGGTGAAAAACACAGGCGCGATCCAGCGAATCATGGACCGAGTCTACCGCGCATTTTTGGGCCGGCGGAGCCGGAAGTAACGCCTGTTTCCCGATGCTGCGGTGTTCCAAATCACAGCTTGTGATCGGAAAGGATGCAGTCCATTATGATTCTGGCAATCAATTGCAGGCCGAGGGGTGTAGCGAAGCAAACAATGTGCCGATAATACCGTTGGAAATGTGTCTCTGCAGCGACGCCTCAGGCCGTAGCGTGCCGCCGGGCCCAAAGCGTGGCGGGGAAGCGACCTGACCATAGGATTCAACGCGTGAAGCGACTGATCTCAATTGCCGCGTTCTTTTCCGGCTGGGCCACAGTCGCTTGCGCAGCCGTCCCTCTTACCACCTTGCATTCGATCCATTCCCTGACGAACGCGGAGGCGGGCAAAGCCTTGCCGGTCGCCTTCGAGGCCACGATCACCTACTACAACCCGAAGGACATTGACATGTTTGTACAGGATGGCGACGAAGCCATCTATGTGCAGGCCACCAAGGGCGCCGGCCTGGCTCGCGGCGACCGCGTACTTGTCAGAGGGCACACGGGGGTTTACTTCCGTCCGGATGTGATTGAGGACAGCGTGACGCTGCTGCACCACGGCCCGGTTCCGGAGCCGATGGAAGCCACGTTCGACCAGATGATCCGCGCCGAGACCTTCTGCAAGCTGGTGAGGGTGCGAGGCGTAATCCAGAGCATCGACATGGTGGAGGATCAGGATCTGGATTTACGCACCATCAACATGCGCATGCTGATGGCCGGGGGATACGTCGACGCCTATGTGATCAGCGACGATGAGAACGCGACGAAAAATCTGCTCGATGCCGACGTGGAAGTGACCGCGGTCGTGCCCCTCAACTTCGACAACAAGATGCAGCTCACCGGAATCCTGCTCGAGATTCCTTCGCTGGCGGACATCAAGGTGCTGAAGCGCGCAAGCACCGACCCGTGGTCGCTCCCGGTCACGCCGATGGACGTTATTCTTGCCGGCTATCGGACGCAGAATCTCACGCAAAGAGTCCGCGTGCGGGGAACGATCACCTACTACCAGTCGGGCTCGGCGGTGGTTCTGCAAACCGGGGCCACAAGCTTGTGGATACTGACCCAGACCCGCAATCCGCTGCGCATCGGCGACCTCGCGGATGCAACCGGGTTTCCCGACGTCCATGACGGATTTCTCACCCTGACGATGGGCGAAGTCCGCGACAGCCTGGCGCCGGCTGCCATCTCGCCGAAACCGGCGACATGGTCGGATCTGGCGTCCGGCCTTTCCGCGTTCGACCTGGTCTCCACGGAAGGAAACGTGGTAGCGGAAGTGCGGTCCGCAGCAAGGGACGAATATGTCCTCGACGCGGGTGGACAGTTGTTCTCCGCCATTTACAACCACCCGGCAGCAGTGGGCAATTTCAAACCACTTCCGCCGAAAAGGGTGCCGGTGGGCTCCAGGGTCCGGGTTACCGGAATCTGCATCCTGCACAGCTCCAATGCGTTCCACGGTCCGGTAACCTTCGACATCCTGCTGCGCACATTCGACGACGTCGCGATTGTCGCCAGTCCTCCTCCTCTGAACGTCCGCAATCTTCTCATTGTCGTTGGCCTGCTGCTGCTGTTGCTGTCTGCCGCCGGCATCAGAAGCTGGGCCATGGAGCGGAAAGTACGCCGCCAGAACGCCGCCGTCGCCGAGATCGAGCGCCGGCGAAGCCGCATCCTCGAAGACATCAACAGCTCCCGTCCTCTCGCCGAGATCATTGAGGAGATCACCGAACTCGTCTCCTTCAGGTTGAGCGGCGTACCCTGCTGGTGCCAGATCATGGATGGGGCGCAACTGGGAAACTTTCCGCCGGGGGCCGAGTCGTGTCGCATCGTGCACGAGCCGATTCCCGCACGCTCAGGACCACCTCTGGGAACGATTTACGTCGCATTCGATCCGCGCACCAGACCGTGCGGCGACGAGTCGAAGAGTCTGTCCGCGGCGGCGGCGCTGGCCACTCTCGCGATTGAAACCCGGCGGCTCTATTCGGATCTGGTCCATCGCTCCGAATTCGATTTGCTTACCGACATCCATAACCGGTTCTCGCTGGAGAAGTATCTGGATCAGCAGATCGAGCAGGCGCGTCAGGAAGCCGGCCTCCTGGGACTGATCTATATCGACCTGAATGAGTTCAAGCAGGTGAACGACCTCTACGGCCACCAGACAGGAGATCTGTACCTCCAGGAAGCGGCGACCCGCATGAAGCGCCAACTGCGCGGAATGGATATGCTGGCCCGGATCGGCGGCGACGAGTTTGCCGTGCTCTTGCCCAGGGTGCGCAACCGGGCCGAAATCGAGGAAATCTCTCTTCGTCTGGAACGCTGCTTTGACAAGCCGTTTGTCGCCGAGGGATATGTCGTCCAGGGTTCGGCCAGCGTCGGCATTGCACTTTACCCGGAAGACGGAACGACCCGGGATTTGCTTTTGAGCGCCGGAGATGCGGCCATGTATGTGAACAAGCAGATCCGGCGGGAGGAGGCACTCCGCCGCGCCAACGACGCCAACCCGGAAACCTCTCGCAGGGACCGGGGGATACGGTGAAAACCCATCCGGGAGTGACGCACCTTCCCTCAGGGGCCAGGCGGTGTCTGACGAATCGAAAACCCGCGGATCCGGCGCGAAAAGCGGCCCCCAGGGGCTGAAGCCGCCTCGATATCTTGCGCCGAAATCCAGCCGCCTGAAGGCTGCTGCTCCCTCCAATTCGCGCACCGAAACCACGCCGAAGCGAGATCTCACGCGCACTCCAAAGCCCATACCCTGCAAAATGCACTTCGCCCCCGATCCTGATCGAGGTCGATGAATCGGAGAGTCCCCGCCGCACACCGCTCGCTCCCTGACCGTACAATAGAAGCGGAAGCCGCATCGCCGCGGGCGGGAACCGCATCCATCCCTTCAGAATGGCCGAAAAAGACCAGAAAGAGCGCGACAAGCTCGCTCGGCAAAGGCGCGACGAGGACCCGGTCGGCAAGGTCTACGACTCGCGGCTGATGGCGCGGTTGGGCCAATACCTCAAGCCCTACTGGCTGCAGGCCACGGTCTCGGCGCTGGCCATCTCGTTCAAGTCGGCGAGCGACGTGACCGGCCCGTACCTCGTGATGGTAGCCATCGACCGCTATCTCATCGAAAACCCGGCCTCGGCCAGGCACTGGCTCACGCACTTTTTGCCCGAGGACGCCGGCCGCGGCATCACGCTGCTGGCCGCGATCTACCTGGCGCTGCTCATCACCGCGTATTTTTTCCAGTTTCTGCAGACCTACCTGATGCAGTGGACGGGCCAGAAGATCATGTTCGACCTGCGCCGCGACATCTTTCGCCACATGCAGCGCATGCACGTCGGCTTCTTCGACACGCACGCCGTGGGCCGGCTGGTGACGCGGCTTACTTCCGACGTGGACGCGATCAACGAGATGTTCACCGCCGGCGTGCTGGCCATCGTGGACGACTTTCTCAATTTGACGATCATGTCGATCGTCATGCTGACGATCAAATGGTGGCTGGCGCTGATCGCCTTCTCCGTACTGCCGCTCATTCTCATCGTCACGCGCATGTTCCGCAACAGCGTGCGCGAGAGCTACCGCCGCGTGCGCGCCGCCATCGCCCGCATCAACAGCTTCATCCAGGAGCACGTCAGCGGCATGAGCGTGGTGCAACTGTTCAACCGCGAGCAGCGCGCCTTCGATGACTTCGAGGTGGTCAACCGCCAGCACATGGTGGCTTTCAAGGACACGATCTTTGCCTACGCGCTCTACTATCCGGCGGTCGATATACTTTCGTCGACAGCCATTGCGCTGGTGGTGTGGCGCGGCGGGCACGGAGTGCTCATGGGCACGGTGACCATCGGCGTGCTGGCCATGTTCATCCAATATTCGCAGCGCTTCTGGCGGCCCATCCAGGATTTGAGCGACAAGTACAACATCCTGCAGGCGGCCATGGCGGCCTGCGAGCGCATCTTCAAGCTGCTCGACACGCCGCCGGAGATTGTGGGCCCCGAGCGGCCGGTCGCCGGTGACGGCTCCAACCGCATCGAGTTCCGCCACGTCTGGTTCACCTACCAGAAGCTGACAGAAGCGGAGAAGGATGCCGTCGCGCGAGCCACGGCCGCGGAATCGCCGGGAGCCGCGCTAGCTGGGATCGGCAGCATTGAGTGGATTCTGAAAGACGTTTCGTTTGTCATCGAGCCCGGCCAGACCATCGCCATCGTAGGCCACACCGGCGCGGGCAAAACCACGCTCACCAGCCTGATGATGCGCTTCTACGACGTGACCGCGGGTCAGATCCTGATCGACGGCGTGGACGTGCGCCGGCACGACCTGAATTTGCTGCGCAAGCACTTCGCCGTGGTGCTGCAGGACCCGTTCCTTTTCACCGGCACGCTGAGCGAAAATATCCGCTTCGGCAACGATGAGATCACCGAGATCGAGCTGCGCCAGGCGGCGCGCGACGTCAACGTGCTCGACTTCATCGAAAGCCTGCCCGGGCAGTTCGACGAGCCGGTGCGCGAGCGCGGCAACTCGCTCTCCACCGGCCAGAAGCAGTTGATCAACTTTGCCCGCGCGTTGGCTTGCAATCCACGCATCCTCATCCTCGACGAGGCTACCTCGAGCGTCGACACCGACACCGAGCTGCGCATCCGGGGCGCCCTGGACCGCATGGTCGAAGGGCGCACCAGCGTGCTCATCGCGCATCGCCTGTCCACCGTGCAGCGCGCCGACACCATCCTCGTGATGCACAAAGGCCAGTTGCGCGAGATGGGCAATCACCAGCAACTGCTCGTGCAGCGCGGACTCTACTGGAAGCTCTACCAGTTGCAGTACAAGGAGCAGGAGCTGGCGCTGCCGCAGCCCATCGCGCGAGAGAGATCCGAGGCGCCGGCGGTATGAAGAGAGGGACTGAGGGACTGAGGGACTAAGGGACTGAGGGACTAAGGGACTGAGGGACTTAGAGACTAAGGGACTTAGGGACTTAGGGACTGAGGGACGGAGCGCGGTCGAAGGAGTTCAACCGCAATCGGTCACGGAGCGGGGTTCCACCCGGGACCATGAAGATTCAACCGCGGATCCTTCGCCTTCGGCTCAGGATGACAGGATGAGGAGTGGGCGAAGGCTTTTCCAAAAGCAGATCCTTCGAGTGCGTTTGGCCATCCGTCGAAAACGTGACGGAATCTTGTCGCCCCTACGGGGCTTGCCGTTCAATGACGGCCCGGTTCCCAGGATTCCGCTTGGCTTCGTCCTGGGCTATCTTCGGCGATCCCTCCCGGAGCGTGTCCATCGCAACCGTCCTGATCTCCTTCCGTGGACCGCTTGCCTCGACGGGCGCTCAGGATGACAGCTTGTTTTTGAGGCGAGCTTCAGACTCATGACGCCATGTTCCAAATATCGAAAGATGAGCCCCTGGCCCTACAGCGGATTGGGCATTGTATTGCGGGCAGCGGTCACGTTATCCGGCTCGTCGGTGAACGATTTGCCCATGTGATAGGCGTACTTCTGGAAGCGGTTGCCGACGTGACGGATCGCGTCCTGAGCGCCGTCGTCCCAGGTGATGCGCGCCTCGCCGTCCACATACTCCCAATGGCCGCGCACATTACCGAGCGTGCGCTTGGCTTCGCCGTCGTCAAAGAGGCTGATATAGAACGTGTTGCCGGCGCCGTCGCCGACCTCCCATTTCCCCAGGAACCGTTTGCGCGACGGACCGTTGGGGTTGGCCGCGGCGGCCTGTTCGCTCAAGGGAAACTCGATCCGCTCGATGTCGCTCAGATTGTAGGTCTGGCGGTGGCCGTCCTTGAAAACGATGGTGATCGTGCTCTTGTCGGCTGCGGGAGCCGGTGTGGAGTGCGCCGGGATGGCGAGCAGGAACAATACCGCGAGGCAAACTGCTCCAATGGACTTTCGCATGGAATCCCCTTTGCTGAACGCGCGGCAAGCACCTCATGCCCGTGCCACGCCTATCTCCAGTACGCCATGCACCCGGCAGCGGTTCCCAAAAGCTTTCAGGGAACGATCTTCACCCCGTCCCTGGGTACCTCGGGGCGGCTGGTGACCTGCGCGCCGGTTTCGATCAGACGGACGTTCCGGCTCGTGGCGCCGGTGACGACAAGGGAGGCGACCTGCGAATCATGCAGGGTCACGCCGTCGGCATCGTTCAGACGCATCGCCGGCTGCGAAGAGTTGGGCGCGGGATCGAAGGCAGCATCGTTCACTTCGAGATCCTTCACCTGATCGGCTACGAAAGCCGATTGCCACGTCGCTGCGTGCGGCTCCTCCCAGTGAATTTCCACGCCGGTCATCTTCACGTCGCGCGCAAACTTCAGCGTCATCGCCGCGGAGGTGTCTTCATACGGAGCATCGGCTCCGTGCGAGACGAACAGCCGCACGTTGCTGAGCCGAATGCCCTGCAGCCAGCTATCGGGATGGCCCTGCATCATCGACGTTCCCTGCCCGTGCGCGATCACGTTGGCGATAGTCACGTTGCGGATGATCCCCGCCGGCGGCTCATTCGGTTTGGGCTGGCCGTCGATCTCGCTGCGCCGCCTGACATTGAAGTGGATGGGGTCGCCGTCGCCCCACCAAAACCAGTCGAAGCGCCGCGTGTCGATGGTGACGCCGGAGATCACCACATCCTCGACAATGCCGCCATCGAAGACCATGAACGCGAGGCCGCGATTGGAGTTGGTAATGTTCACATTGCTGATCACCACGTGGCGCACCGCAAGCATGTTGCCGTCGCAAAACTTGATGGCGCTCGACGACGAGGAGAGCCGGCAGTTGGTCACGGTCACGTTTTCCGTGGGCAGAAGCGGCCCCCACATGTCGGTCGAATAGAAAACGATCGCGTCGTCGCCGGTCTCGATCGTCGAGTTCGAGATGTGCACGTCCGAGCAGCCATCGGGATCGATGCCGTCGGCCCACACCGCCTCCATCTGGCTGGAATAGATGTACACGCCGTCGATCGTCAGCCGCTTGCAGGCATACGGATTGATCGTCCAGCTTCGCGAGCGCACCAGCTTGATGCCGGCGATGCGCACGTCGGTACATCGCAGCAGCAGCACCATTCGCGGATAGACGGCCCCGGAATTCATGCCCACCGGGAACGACCGCAAAAGCGGCTTGCCGGTTGCCTCCATGCGCCGCTGGTTGGGCAGGATGTAGTAATCGGTGAAGTCGCTGAGCCGCCATTCGTAGCTTGCCTGCCCGTCGAGCGTGCCCGCGCCCTCGATAGCGATGTTGTTCAGCCCGTCGCCATAGATCAGGGCGGCGTGTTTGGAGTCGTCGTACTGGTGCGGATCGAGCGTGGCGAAGATCGTCGCGCCGGCTTCGAGGTGAAGCCGGATGCCCGACTTGAGATGAATCTGCCCCGAGGTGTACTCGCCCGGCGGAACGTACACGCGCCCTCCGCCGGATTGGGCGCAGAAATCGATGGCCTTCTGGATCGCGGGTCGCGCGTCGTCGGCCTTGATGCCCGTCGCGCCGAATTCCTTGATGTTGCAGAATGGCTGGGCGGAAGCGAAGCAGCCCCAAACGATCAACGTTGCGAAAAGGAGCAACCCCCACAGGTGGCGTTTCTTCATCCAGCCATCATCCATAAATCGCCCGGAGGGCTGCAAGAGCGTTCCGATCGACAGTGGAAACACCGTGACACGGCAAAACGGGGCGGAGCGGATCGGGAACGCGGAGCAATCGTCCTGAGACGACGACGTCAGCGCGAAGGCTGCCGGTAACCGTTCCCGGCCAGTTGCTTTCCCATTTCCGCATACATTGAGTGATCGCGTGGCTGCCATGTGTCGAGACCATCGACGTAGCGGTTGTACATGCTGAACGCCGCAGCAATGAGCACCGTGTCGTGGATCTCGATATCGGTGGCTCCGCAGGCTTTTGCCTGCGCGATGTCGTCGGCCGAGACCCGCTTGCCATCCTGCTGCACCTTGCCGGCGATGGACAGCAGCGCCTTCAGCTTTGGTGTAACTGCAGCGTGCTGGAAGTCCGTGGTTACCTGCTGTACGATTTCGCCGCCACCGAGGTGGCTGGCAGCCGCGGCTCCGTGACTGGTCTGGCAGAAGTAGCAGTCATTTTGGGAGGACACAAAGGTCGCGATCAGTTCCCGCTCGCCCGGCGTGAGGCTGTTCGGTTCGTGGAGGAGAATATGCGCCAATTCGCGCATGGGTTTTGCCGTCTCCGGACGAAATGCGAAGCCGGCGGTTATGCCGGGCAGACCTTCGGGTAGCGAAATGTGCGGCATTCTTTTTTCCTCAGCGAGCGGCGGTCTCCGCCGGCAAGTAGGTTTTGCTGACTGCGACATATCCTTCGCCAGCAACCATTCTGCCGCGCTCGCGATACATCGCTTCGTCCCGCGGCTGCGTGGTTCCCAGGCCATCGACGTAGCGGTTGTACATGCAGAAGGCGGCAGAGATGAGAATGGTGTCGTGGATCTCGATATCCGACGCGCCCAGACCGCGCGCGTGTTCCACGTCGGCGGCGGTAACGCTCTTGCCGCTTCTCTGCACCTTGCCGGCAATCACGAGCAGGGCTTTGAGCTTGTCGGAGATATCGGCATGCCGGAAGTCTGCCTTGACCCGCCTGACCAGATCTTCATCCCCGCCGAGATGCGCCGCGGCGATGGCGCCGTGAACGCTGTGGCAATAGTGGCAATCGTTCAGGCAGGAGACATACGTGGCGATCAGCTCGCGCTCGCCGGGCGTGAGGGTGTGGGGACCACGGAGAAGAACCTCGACAATCTCATTCAGCGGTTTTGCGGTTTCAGGGCGGAAAGCAAAGGCGCTGCGAATCCCGTGCAGCCCTTCGGGGAGAGCGATGTGTGGCATCGACAATCGGTCCTTTCCGGCCGCAGCCGGATTTGTACTTCGCCCGAACGCATCGAGCGCAGGCTGCCAGCAACTTCTTCCGCCGGGCGAGGAGGAAGAGAACGGCGGCGGCATGACTTCGATGTACATCGGAGAGACGCAGGTGGTCTTCCATCGAAAGGTGGAATTCGCCGGCAGGACAGGTGAGGCGGCCCGGGGCTTCAAAGGCTGTGGAAAAGCTCATGGGAGCCGGTTTCTGCCCGGCTGAAGTTTCTGCGTGGGAACCCGGGCCCAAGGCCATAAAGCCGGTTCCAAAAGACCCATGGCTGAAGCCACGTCGATGTTTTGCGCCGAAACCAGCAGCCTGAAGGCTGCTGCTCACTCCAATTCGCACACCGAAAATTTGCCCAACCGAGGTGTCACGCACACTCTAAAGCCCGCAGGAAATAGCCGGGACGACCGGGCGAAGACGCGAAAGGCCACCCGCCGTGCTGGCGGATGGCCTTTTCCGCGGGCGTCTTACGGCATTTTCAGAATTACCGCGACCGTTCTGGCGGATCTCCGATGTCACCGCTCCCCGATGGTCGCGTCGACCGGGCTTTTTCGCTTCGGACTACGCCCACACTGAAAAATGCTCCAGTGCGCCATTTCAACGATTCCTGTCGATGTCAGAAGTTGGGTTTGACGTCGGCGTCCGCGGCAATCGTGCGCAGCTTGGAGACGATCGTGTTGGGGTCGTCGCTCAGCTTGACGAACGTTGTCTGGTTGGACGAAAGTCGCGAGATCACCGGAGAACTCCCGCGCAGCAACGCCTCGGGAGGAAGCCGATAGAGGTGTCCGGTCTCCCGCTCGATGTACGCTCCCGGCTGTTTGATGTTCTCCCATGTAAATTCGCTCAGGACCACGGTGGTAGCTCCGCTTTCCGATGTCTTCATGACCATTTCTCCTCCTTTCGTGCAGGGTCGGTTCTGTCGATCCAAAACACGCAAAGCCAGTCTCCACGGAAGGGCAGGCGAGCTCTCTCTGAAGACACACCTGCTTCCCTCTGCCGGAAGCGCTCCATCCACTGGAGCGCACGACAAGCTTTGCAGGACTCATGCTCCGGCATAGCCGGGCTGTTTTCGGGTGTTGCCGAATGCTGGCGCGAAGCTTTCAGCATGCTTCGCGAGCAGGCCTCCATAGCAAAGGCGAGCAATCGAAGGCGCAATGGAACGCGCGGTGCAATACGCTTATCCCGGCGAACCTTCCGGGTGCGTGTTATCGCGCAGAAACACGTCGGGTTTTCTGACTTGCGTTTCGAGCCGGGCTTGTCACCCGAATGCCTCTTTGAAAAGGAAAGCCCTGGCGCAAGATTGTGCGACCGGGCCGTTCCTTGTTCGTTCACCCGCAGGTTGCCATCGTGCGACTGACATCGATCTGCGGGGCTGCTGCACTTGTCGAGCCACGCAAGCCCGAGTGCAGTTGCGCGCCGTACAGGCAATTCTTCCGGCAGCGCACCAGGGTTTTTCCCTGCCACTCGCAACACCATACACCTCGACATCCGCCAAGGCAAGCCGCCGCGCCTCACTTCCCGAAGAATTTCCGGAGAATCGATGTGCCGATTGCGATCCCGTCAAAATCCGGGTGAGGCCGGCGAATGGCGTCGGGCAGGCCGTTAGGGCGGATCGATGCTCACTGGGCGCATCGGGCTGTTCGCGACAGTTGAACTCCGGAACGGCGGTTCACTGGCCTCCAGCCGACTTTTGAGGAGTTGTCCGGGACACGAGAAGAGCGGAGTCTTGTCTCCGCTCCAGCGGAAAACGCAAATCGAGCAAAGCTTCTGCAAGGTCAGGATGGACGGTTATTCGGCTGGAACCAGGTTTTTGAGTCAGTGAGTTACTTGCCGATGATGCACTCGCCGAGGTCCGCCGATTCAGATTGCCGACATGCCACCGTCGACGGACAGCTCCACCCCATTCACGAAGCTCGAATCGTCTGAAGCAAGAAACAACGCGACCGTCGCGATTTCCTCAGGTTGACCCATCTTTCCCCGCGGGATCAAGGATTCGAACATCTCCTTCGCCTCCCTGGTGAGAACTTCATCCTGCATCGGTGTGGCGATCGGCCCCGGGCCCAGCACGTTCACCCGGATCTTCTTGCCCTTCAGTTCGTTTAGCCACGTGCGTGCGAAGGAGCGCAATGCCGCCTTGCTCGCCGCATACACGCCGAAACCAGGAAAACCCTTCACCGAAGCGACTGATCCGGTCATGATGATCGATCCACCATCGTTGAACAGCGGCAACGCCTTCTGAACCGTAAACAGCGTGCCGCGAGCATTCAGGTCGAAAGCCGCATCGAAGTGCTGCTCGGTAATCTCGCCCAGTGGCGCGGCCTCGCCCTTGCCGGCGCTCGCGAACAGGACGTCGATCTTGCCCTTTTCTCGCCTGACCGTGTCGAACAGACGGTCGAGGTCGTCGAGATTTGCCGCGTCACCGCGCACGCCGGTCACGTTCCGGCCAATCAGCTTGACGGCCTGATCGAGCTGCTCCTGCCTCCTGCCCGTGATGAAAACGTAGGCACCCTCTTCAACGAAGCGCCTGGCGCTGGCCAGCGCCATGCCGCTCGATCCCCCCGTGACGACTGCGACCTTGCCCTCAAGTTTTCCCATAGCTGCTCCCTTCGGTCGAGGCTTAACATTCCGTACAGTGGAGTAGATTTCTTTGGCGGTGGACGAGAACTGCTCGCGAGTCCTAATATTTTGTCTATTCGTCCAAACCGGGAGGCTACCATGGACCCGATAACCGACATCTTCAGGACGATGCACGTAACCGCCTTCGGTCAGCACCGGCTCGAAGCCACAGCCCCGTGGGGCTTGAGACAGGAGAAACAGACCGAAGAAAAAGTCTTGCCTTCCGGCAAAAAGATCTCACCACCAGATTTGGCGCACTTCGCCATGCTGTCGCGCGGTAACTGCTGGCTCAGTGTCGAAGGCATTCCGGACCCGATTCCTCTCGCCGGTGGCGACTGCTTCCTGCTGGCCCGCGACACTTCGATCGTCATGCGCGACAGCCCGCGAACACGTCCAGGGTCGACCTTCCGCGAAATCGCCGCCAAAGCCAACAGTAATGTCGCTCATTACGGAGGCGGTGGCGCACCAACGACAGTCGTCTGCGGCTCCCTCAGTTTCGAACGAGCCAGCCTGAAGCCCATCACGCAACTATTACCGCGCTTCATTTTGATCAGGGCCGATCAGGCTCACACGCTTGCACTTCACAACACAATGCAGGCGCTGGCCTCGGAAATGGCAGAGCAGGCGCCGGGATCGGAAGTCGTGGCGACCCGGCTGGCCGAGGTTCTGTTCATTCAGGCACTCCGGGCGCATATCGCGTCGGAAGTGGAGTGGCGCGACAAAGGATGGCTTCGTGCAATTTTCGATCCTCAAGTAGGCGCTGCCCTGAGTGCCGTTCACGACAGTGTGAGTACACCATGGACAGTCGAGTCCCTGGCCGCAGCGGCGACCATGTCCCGCTCCGCATTCGCAGCACGTTTTAAGGAGCTACTCGGACAAACACCACTTGGATATGTAACCGGGTGGCGGATGCAGAAGGCGATGCAGTTACTCGAACAGCGCGACAAAAAGCTCATCGACGTCGCCCGGTCGGTCGGTTACGAGTCCGACGCTGCGTTCAGCAAGGCGTTCAAACGGGTTGTCGGGGCCAACCCTGGCGAATATCTCAAACGCGGTTATCAAAACCGAGGCCATGTCTGAAGGGCGGAGGTATTTGAAGTGGAGGATTCTGACTTTGGCGGCGGGTCCGGGCATCATGGAAGCGTGTTCTTCCATTGAAATGAATGCCCCAGGTCCTGCGCATTTGGGAATGCGAGACCACGGACCCAAAACCGACCGAAACAGACCACGATCAGTCCCGGTAAACGGGTTTCCGTCACGCCATCTGCTTTGCGCTCCCTGGATTCTCGGCGAGCGCCCAATCGCCGGGCCACCCAGCACGGCGCCACCGAAAGTCGGCTTTTCGGCATGTATCCCGGAGGGTCTGGACGCCGTTTCCGGGGTGTTCGGGCAGCCCGGAGGCCGTTCCCCGGGGCCCAAGCCAGCCTAACCGCCCGCGGAATACCCTTGTCTAATGGAGCAAATGGGCGGGGACGACCAGGCGGCGATCCGGGCGGTTCTGTCGGGTGACAAGAATGCCTATGAGTCCCTGGTCCTGCGCCATAGCCGGACGCTTTTTCGCGTGGCCTATCGCATCACCGGCGACGAGGCCGATGCCGACGAGGTGGTGCAGGACGCGTTTCTGCGTGGCTACCGCAAGCTCGGGACATTCGAGCAGCGGTCCAACTTCGGCACGTGGATCTACCGCATCGCGGTGCGATGTGCGCTCGACAAGGTCCACCACCGCAGGGGGGACGACGAAAGCCGCGTCGGGGAGGAAAGCGATCCGGAGGAGAACGAGGTCCAGGTGTCCGACCGAGCCCCCGGGCCGGATCGTCTTTTGCTCTCGCGGGAAATCGCCGGAATGCAGGAGGCGGCGATGCACTGCCTGACGCCGATCGAGCGGGCGGCCTTCATTTTGCGGCACATGGAGGACCGGACGACGGAGGAGATCGGCGCCGCTCTGGGGATTCGGCCCAACGCGGCCAAGCAGGCGGTTTTTCGCGCCGTGCAGAAGATGAGGCGCCGCCTGGCGGGATTGCGGGTGAACACATGAAGCATCTGGTGGAAGAGGAGCTGGTAGGGCAGGCCTACGGCGAGGGTTCGGACGACGCCGGAAGGCATCTGGAGGCGTGCGGCGAGTGCGCGCAGGCCTACGCCGACCTGAAAAACGATCTCGCGGAGATGAAGCCGATCGAGGCGCCGGCGCGCGACGCCGCCTACGGCGAACGGGTGTGGGGCGCGATCGCCGATTCCCTGCCCGTCTACGAGCCGCGCCCGCGGACGTGGTTCGGCATGGGGCTGATTCGCGGCCTGAGCTACGCGGCAGCGGGCTTGCTGCTGGCCGCAGGCTCGTTCTACGCCGGATCGCGGTGGCAGCAGGGCAGGACGCCGACCACGGCGGAGAACAAGCCGCCGCAACCCAAACGGAATGCGCGGCCCATCGTTGTAGTGGTCCTGGGCGATCATCTCGACCGCTCGGAGAGGCTGCTGGTGGAGCTGAAGCACGTGGATGCGAACAACGCCGAGATGATGCCACCGCTGCGCAAGGAGGCGCGGAGCCTGCTGGCCGCCAATCGCATCTGCAAGGCCGACGCGAAGAAGGTCGACGATCCGGCGCTGCAGACCGCGCTCGATCATCTGGATCATTTGCTGAACGAACTGGCCAACCAGCCGGGCGGACTGAATGCCGCGTCCGTCTCGCGGCTGAAGGACGAAATGGACGCCGACGGTCTTCTCTTCGAAGTGCGCGTCTTGCGCTCGCGGACGCGCAACCGGGACCTGCGGTTTACGGATCGCATGAGCGGAGGCGCGGCATGAGGAAAGCCAGGTCAACTTCGATTGCGCTGCTGGTGATGCTGGTTTTTGCGCCGCTCGCGGGCGGGGCGCGCGCCGCGCAGGAAGAAGGTTTCTCCGGAGCCGTTCCCTACGCGGTGGCGGCCGACGGCCAGGCCGCAACCGGCGCGGTTGACGGCATGGTATTCGCCGAGGGAACGGGCGCCATCAACGAAAGCCGATGGGGCGATGCGATCGCGATCTTCACCCAGATTGCGCAAAAGAAAACCGATCACGCCGATGGCGCCCTCTACTGGAAAGCCTACGCCGAAAACAAGCTGGGCAAGACGGGCGACGCGCTCGCCTCGTGCGCCGCGCTGCGCTCCAGCTACCCCAGGAGCAGTTGGATCGACGATTGCGGCGCGCTGGAGATCGAGATACGAACGCGCACAGGCGAGCCCGTGCATCCCGGCACCGAACAGAGCGACGACCTGAAGCTGCTGGCGCTCAACTCGCTGATGCAGCGCGACGAGGCCAGCGCCCGCGAGCAGGTCGAGCAGATTCTCAACGACGAGGACGCATCGGGAAAGCTGAAGGAGGGCGCGCTGTTCATCCTCGGAAAGAAGAGCGCGGTGCTTGCGCTTCCCGAGATTGCGCGGCTCAGCTCGATCGAAGGCGACGTGCGCATCGCCCGCGGCGAGGAGAATGAAAAGGCAACCGGCGCCACCTGGGAGAGAGCGGTCGCCGACCTGCCGCTCGTGACCGGCTACAACCTCGTCACCGGCGCGGGCCGGGCGGAGATCGAACTCGAGGACGCCTCGACGATCTACCTGGCGCCGAACTCGGTGCTTTCGTTCATCGATCTGTCGACCACCAACGGCGTTCCCTATACCGAACTCGCGCTCCTGTCCGGCACGGCGACGCTCCATGTTCAGCCCTATTTGCCGGACGAAACCTTCCTGCTGCGGACGCCTTCGGATGACAATCTCGTCGCGAAGTATCCGAGCACGAGCTACATCCGCGTGACGAGTTATGTGGATGCGACGGCAATCACGCCACTCGGCGGCGGTGTGCTGGTGGCGCCCGGCGTACCCGACCAGTCTGCCAACGGCCAAACGCTCTATTACCGCAGCAGCCACCGCATCGAGGCTCCCGGCGCCGTCGATCCGAGCGCCTTCGCCGACTGGGACAAGTGGGTCGCTCAACGCATTGCCCATCGCTCGGCGGCAATGAACGCGGTGATGAAGGAGGCGCATCTCACATCGCCTTTGCCCGGACTTGCCGGGATGGAGGGCCAGGGGCGTTTCTTCGACTGTGCGCCGTGGGGGACCTGCTGGGAGCCCGCGGCAGCCGTGAAGCTCGACGAAGAATCCGACGATGCGGAAGCCGTCCTGCAACCGGAACTGGCGCCGGCTTCATTTCACCTGCATGGCAACGCAGCGAGGCTCGTTTCCGTTGCATTGCAGGCAACCGGGGCACAGGAAGCGGGGGCCGCTTCGCAGAGCCCGGCGGCCATCCTGCAACGGGATGAATTCTTTCCCTGCACGCCGGCGGGGGTCCGCTACAGCATGGCTCGCGACCCGGCGACCGGCCATGAGACCATCGTCGATTCGAACGGCGGCGAAAGCGCACTCACCTACACGTGGGCCGTTTGCCACGCGGGCTACTGGATTCACCACAACCATCATTACGTGTGGGTGGTGGGCAAGCGGCACCACCTTGAACCGGTGCGCTGGATCCGGAGCGGACGCACTGTCGCCTACGTTCCCATTCATCCCCGCGATCTGACCGGCAGCACGCCGGTGAACGCGAAGTATGACGTCTTCGCGGTCACGCGCAAGGACGGCGTCCCGGTCGAGCGCATCATGCCCGCGCCCGATCGCCCCATCGAGATGCTCGCCTCGCCGCCCAGGGAGTTCCACGCGGTCTACCTGCGCCCGCTGGCGCGCGCCGAGGAACCGCGGATGGAGGCGCACACGATCCAGGACGCATTCCCGGGCAAGACCGCGATCGCCCGGGCCGGCATTCCCATCACCTTCGATCGCAAATCGCAGAGTTTCACCATGCCCGTCGACATCATGCGGGGCAACCAGATGGTCACTGTCGCCAGGCCGATTTCGCCCCACGTGGCCGGCGCTCAGCCCGGTTCGCGCGGCACGGCCGGCAGCGCATCGCGCGGCGGCTCAAGCAGCAGCGGGTCCTCGAGTGCCGGCGGTTCGCACGGCAGCGCAGGCGGTTCGCCGCCGGCCGGTTCCAGCAGCTCGAGCAGCGGGACGCATCACTGAGGCGTGATACAAAAAGCAGGGACGAGGGTCGATGCCATGCGGTTCCGCCGGTGGTTGCGCCAGGCAGTCATGCTGTTCCCCTTCGTTGCCGTCAACGTGTTGTTCGCGCAGGACCAGCCGCAGGCGCCGCCCACGCCAACCTTGCAGATCAATTCGAACCTGGTCATCCTCGACGTGACCGTGCTCGACAAGAAAGGCGACCCGGTGGTGAAGGGGCTGGCCCGCGACGACTTCGCCATCACCGAGGACAAGACGCCACAGCGCATCTTCTCCTTCGAGGCGCCGGATTCCCATACTCTGAAGCGCGGCGCAGCCGGGAACGACGAGAGCAAGACGCCGGTGACGATTCTCGTACTCGACCTGCTCAACTCCAGCTTCGAGGAGATGGCCTATATCCGCTATGAAGTGAAGCGCTGGCTCATGGCGCAACCCGCGCAGCTCGGCTCACCGGCGGAGATGCTGGTGACGGGCAACGAATCGCTGGAGATGCCGCAGGGCTATACGCGCAGCCGCAGCGACCTCCTTTTCGCGCTCGACCATCTGCCCGCCGCCCTCCCCTACAAATTCGATCAGAAAACATACTTCTGGGAGCGCTTTGCCCAATCGATGGACGCCCTGCAGCAGATCGCGCTGCAGAACCGCGGCGTGCCCGGCCGCAAGAACGTGATCTGGATCGGCCGCGGGGGCCCGGCGGTTTATCTCGAATCCCCCGATCTGACCTCGCCGGTCGTGCGCGATCTGAAAGAGTACGTCCACGACACGGTGAACATGCTGGTCGACTCGCGCATCAGCCTGTTTGTCGTTTATCCAGGGCTGAAGGTCGAGATGCCCGTCCTCCAGTTCAGCGCCATGCAGGCCGACGTCAACATCGGCAGCGACGATCCGTTCGCCGGCGACATCAACTTCGGCACCATGGTGGACGAAACCGGAGGCAGGCTCTTCTACAACCGCAACGACGTGGATGCGGAGATCGGGCAGTCCGAGCACATGGGCGCGGAGTATTACACGCTGAGCTACCAGCCGCGCGACGTGGAACCGGACGGCAAATTCCGGCGCATTCGCGTGACCGTGCGCGACCCGAATCTGCGTGTGGTCACCAAGGCCGGCTATTACGCTCCCGAGATCCACGCGCGCCTTGACCCGCGGCAACAGTCGCTGCAGAAACTGGTCGAGGCGACGGTTTCGACGATCCCTTTCACCGCGCTCGACGTGTATCTTTCCGACGTGGTGCGCCATTCCGACACGCGCTCCGCCGGGTTTACCGTGATGCTGGCGCCGAAGAACCTGACCTGGCTGCCGGCCGGCGGGGGCCTAGACGCAGCCAAACTGACGCTTGCGGTCGCCAGCCTCGACGCCAACCGCGCTGTGCTGGCCTCGAAGATCGAGCACATCACGCTCGAGGTCGATCCGGCCAAACTGGACCGGTTGCCCGCGGTGGTGTCGAAGCTTCAGCTCACCATCCGCGTGCCGCGCAAGACCCAGTGCGTCCGCGTGGCCCTTGAAGACCTTGACGGCGCCGGCCTGGGCTCCGCGGAATTGAATCGCAAGTCGATCGACGCCGCTCCGGAGGCGACGACGCCGGAGCCGGAGCTGAAACCGCAGCCCCCGGCCGGCGCGCAGCCCGCCGATCCGGCTGCGGCAAAGCCTGCAGAGAGCGGGCCGAAATCCTGACGCTGGCACACGAGGGCGCTTCCGGTTCCGCCGCCGCAGTCCGAAGCCGGGATGCCGCTTTCATCGCGCTTCTTTTTCGCCCATGACACGAGCATAGCTGGCCAGAATCTCTTCCCACGCGTCCTTGCCGTCGAAGATCGCGCGAAGCTTTTCCGCGCCAATGCCGTGCCGTTCGAGCTTGCTGTGTTCCAGCTCAACCCGTGTGGCGCCGCCTTCGGCCGAAAACCGGATCTCGACTTCGCTGGCCCGGCTGGTATCCGGCTCGTAGCCCCACTCTTCGGAATCGCGCTTCGGTCCAACATGCCACCGGAATCGCGCCCGGTGCGGGGGATCCCACTCAAGCACCGTGCCCCAGTCGCACTGCGCGCCTGCGGCATCCTGCTCGTACCAGCGCCCGCCCACGCGCGGCTCGATCACAACCAGTTCCAACTCCCTGGCGCCAATGTGATGGCTCTTCGGCCACCAGGTTTCCATCTGCTCCACAAACACGTGGAATGCCCGCTCAATGGACGCGTTTACGCGAACGCTCTTCTTGACGACTGCCTCTTCCACGCCGCTTTCCATGCCTGTTCTCCTCCTCCGGCTTCTCCGCCGCTTGCTGGAACGCGCCCATCGCGCGAGTCCACATCTGATCAAAATGCGCCCGCAGCCGCGCCACACCCTCCGGGTCCAGCCGATACAGCCGGCGCGTTCCCTGCCGCGAATCCCTCACCAATCCCGCGTCTTTCAGCACCTTCAGGTGCTGCGAAACCGCGGGCCTGCTCACCGGCATGGCCCGCGCCAGTTGATTGACAGCCAGCGGCCCCGCGGCCAGCCTTTGGAAGATCGCCATCCGCGTGGCGTCGCCCAAAGCGTCAAGTCCGGCCTGCAGGTAAGTATTCACTTACGTAAGTAAGAACTAACCGACTGGATTTGTCAACAGAAAAATGGAGCCGACAAAGGGTAGCGGCGCATTTCCCCGAAGGGGCTCGAGCCCACGCTGATTTTGCGCCGTTTGCGGTACGACCAAAGCCGCCCCGGCAAGCAAATTCGGCTTGTCGGGGATCCCGGCAAGCCGTGCCCGGACTGGTGGTTTCGGCTCAACGGAGTTCTTCCGCAGCCTGTGAAATCCGTACCCTTCAAATTGCACCACTACCTGACGCCCATCAGGCAGCAATCCGCCGCTATACTTGATCTCGTTTCGATATCGGAGCGTCATCACCATGAATCGAAGATCGTTTTTTCGCGGCCTGGGAGCGGCTGCGGTTGTTGCATCGACGCCTCCGCGGCGCGCCTGCGCGGCGCTGGCGAAGATGAAGATCACGCGCGTGAGAGCGTACCTTCCGCCCAATCCCAACCCGCTCTTGAATCAGAGCGATGTCGTGGTGACCGTCGAGACCGACGCGGGCATCACGGGGATCGGCGAGGGCGGCGCGAAAGATACGCTGTCACCCTCGGCCGGACGCCTGATCGGCCGGGATCCGCAACACATCGAGGCGCTGTGGCAGGATATGAATCGGGCGTTCTTCTACCCCGCCGGGCGCGAGCGGACCGATGCAATCGGCGCGCTCGATCTGGCTCTGTGGGACATTCGCGGCAAGGCGCTGGGCTGCCCCATCCATCAGCTCCTCGGCGGGACGGTTCGCAATTACTGCGAGCTCTACAACACCGCGGGAATCATTCCCGGAATCACTCCGCAGATGGGCATCCGGGAGCGGGCGCGGCTGACGATGGAAGCCGGTTATCGCGTCTTTCGCTTCGGGGCCATGGACCTGCCGGCCAACACGACCTACGACACGAGAAAGCAGATCACGCATCTGCGCGAAGAGTGCGCCGAGGCGCGCGAAGGCGTTGGCGTCGACGGGAACTGGGCCGTCGACTTCCACCAGCGATTCGATCTGGCCGACGCCATCCGCGGCTGCGACGAAATCGAAAGCCTGGCGCCGTTTTTTGTCGAAGACCCGGTTCGCACCGAGGCTTTTCTGCAGGACCTGCCGATCCTTCGCCAGAAAGTGAACGTTCCCTTAGCCGCGGGCGAAGAGTGGGGCAACCGGTGGGATTTCAATCGGCTCGTCGAAGAGCATTCCATCGATTTCGTGCGCGCCACTCTTCCCAACGTCGGCGGCATTACGGAGATGATGAAGATCGCCGCCTTGTGCGAGACGCACTTCGTCGGCATTGTCCCGCATTTTACCGGCCCCATCGCTACCGCGGCGCTGGTCAACTGCCTCAGCACCTTTCCCGGCCCGCTGCTGATGGAGTACAACTTCCAGGGCCGGACCTTCGACTATCTGCCGGTTTGTCTCGACTTTCGCGACGGCAAGCTCTATCCCAACGAGCGGCCCGGACTCGGCGTGGAGATCGACACCAGGCCACTGACGCAGATTGCAGAGATCACCGAACCGGTGACGGCGCGCGCGCAGACCTACTTCCGGCCCGATGGATCGATTACGAACTGGTAGCCAGGCGGAGGCGCCCCGAAGCAACGGGTCGGCGTCGCCTCGGGGTGGGCGACGATCCGATCGAAACGCGGTGTGGAGAGACAGTTATTATCGCTGTTCGCGCGAGACCAGGCTTTCAGCCGACTTCAACTGTTCGCGCATTCCGTCCACGCTCCAATTGAGGACCTTGTCCTGCTGTCCCTGGCCCATATCGCAGGACTGCAGCAGGCGCGTTCCATCGGCCACCGGGCTGCCGCGCGCGTTGCAGCCGGAAAGGTCGAGCGCACCGAGGTAGCGCCCGGTTTCAGCGTTCCACACGCCCGTTCCACCGCCGGAAAACCGGCTCGACCAGGGCGCGACGAGCCAACGGCCATCGTTCCACCAGACCGGTTGACCGTTGGGGTAGGACATCCACGCGACGGGCCACAGATCGCGCTCTTTTTCCCCAGCACGAATATCAAACAGGCTCAGGCGCATTCTGAAGATGTTGTCCGGGCCACTATAGATGGCTACGCGTGCGCCGTCGGGCGAAAAGGCTGCGGCCTGGACCTCGGCATTCTTCGCGGTGTAAATGCGATGACCTTGCTTGTCCGTGATAACAGGAGGATCCTCGAGCTCTCCAAGTCCCGGGAGCTTCGATATCACGCGATGCGACTGCCGATCCCAGACCAGGGCTTCGCCGGCATCGGTGACGGCGATACCCAGATCCCACTCGGGAGCAGGAAGATACTCTTTCAGATTCCGGGGAAACAACTGCGGATCGGAGACCGGTTTCCAGCTCGCGGTATCGAAGAGCACCGCGCCGATTCGCTTGCCCCATGTAACCAGAAAATAGCGGCCGTCCGGACTGAATTCGCCGTTGACCGAATAGCCGCCGTAAACAGGGGGCTGCCAGAACTCGGGGATGACGCGGAGGATCTTGCCGCCCACCGGCATGCCGCCATGTTCCGGCCAGGTGCTTCCCTGATAGACGGTAAGGGTCTTCGTGACAAAGTCGTGCAGCACACCGATGGACCCGTCCGGGCTCACGGAAATATCGTCATAAGGCCTTCGCGGCGCCGGCAGGTCAAGGCTGCCGGCCTCGTCCGGCAGCAAAACCCTGTCGGGTTTCAAGAGCGGTGTCACCACCTGGATGCGAGCGCCGGTGATACGGAGCATCTCGAGGA
Organism: Acidobacteriaceae bacterium; assembly: GCA_030039035.1. Lineage (GTDB taxonomy): Bacteria > Acidobacteriota > Terriglobia > Terriglobales > Acidobacteriaceae > Telmatobacter. The sequence continues at coordinate 27,818 of JASHQQ010000351.1, forward strand.
TGGCATCGGGCAGATCGGCGCTGTCGTAGACGCGCACGGTTGCGGAGCCGCCGCGCAGCACTTCGACGATGACCCGGCGGGTTGCGGGTGGAACGCGATGGCGATCGTCGGGAAGGTAGTCCCATAGCGACTGGAGGCGAGCGAAGTCCTCGGGCTCCAGCTTGCCGCCTCCGCCGCCGCGGAAAGAACCTTCGCCGTTCGCGAAACTCGCGACTTCGCCGGTGGTGGAGATTTCGACGCCGACCGAAAGCGTATTCCAGAAGCAGAAGCTGGGAGAAGCAGCGCTTTTTGCGTCGGCCGGCCGATCGCGGAATTCCGTGGCGCTGATGAGGAGCGCAACGGGGGATTGACCCATCTGGATGACTTGAGGCGATGGTGGGTTGCGCTCGTCGGCGGTGAGATCGTCGTAGGTTGCGTTGCCGCCGCAGATGCCGGCGGCGGCAACAGTGGCCGGCAGGGCAGGCGGCGCGCCCGGCGGGGATGCGGTTTGCGCCTGGGCCAGCAAACCTGAAGCCAGCACGGCAATGAGAAGCCCTGCGGACGCGTCGTGCTTCATCGAACCATCTCTCGCAGGTTAGACCGAAATATGGAGCGACCGTCACCAGGCGTGGCAACGTCGATTGGTTCGTCGCACCCTTGCGCCAGCCTCCGGACGGACAAAGCCCCCGGCGCGCGGAAGGATGGGGCACCGAAAGGGCGGGTTGCTCTCACTTCCGGAATGGAGCTTCGAAGCGCGTCTCCATTTTCAGCTCCCGGCCGGCGCTCTCTTCGCTCGCCTGAACCGCTTTCACCTCGAGCGTGGGCGAAAGCAGGCAACTGACGCGGAAGTCCGTCAGATCGGGCCCGGAGGATTTGTAGAACAAACTGCCCGCCACTGCGATGTCGTAACGATCCGCCTTTATTCCGGCGACCTTTACACCGGGCAGATACCAGGGCGAGACTCCCAGCGTGATTTCATTTACGGCTGTCGTGGGACCGAAAGCATGGTCGAATCCATCGCGATTCACCTTTTCGCGAGCCGCTTTCAGACACACATCGTCAGCCTGTGCCTGGCCGGCCGCCGTATGCACGCCCGGCGAGAACTGCTCGGGGCGAACCAGGCGCCACCAGGAATTCTCCACGGAATCCAGCGAGTCGGGCTCAAATACTCCCGTTTCTTCGTTCACGCGGCACTCGATCAGTTCGGGAACGACACCGTCCTCCGCGATGAACGTAGCGTCGGGATGATCGACTCGGGTCCGGTTCAGATAGTCCTGATCGATCAGGAACGGAACCGGGTTCTTTACCCTGGCTCGTTTTGCGCAGAGCGCCTCCTTCGCCGGATCGTTCCGGATCGCGCTGCCGGAGACCATCTGGCCGTCTGCGACCATCGACAAGAAGACGATGAAGCCGGCGATGAGAAGTGGACACCGCATCATTCCTGTACCTCCTGTTCAGCGAAAAAGGCTTCGGCCGCTTGTATTGCTCCCGCTGCACCGCCAGGCCTGGCCCGGGCGCAACGAGCCGCCGGCTGGAAAGAGATTATCAGCAGGATCGCCGGATTGCCGGAAGAAAGCGCCTCTTGCCCCCGGCGTTCACACTCCGCTGACAAATCCCCTTGTACAATCGGCTTCGCCGGAGGGCCGCTCCCTCCGCTTCACTTCGCGGCGATGAAAGAGGGGCCATGAGAAAACTCGTCAGCGTGGGTGTGGTCCTCGCGCTCATGTCGGCGCAACTGATGGCAGATCCGGCCACGGATGCAAGACACGCACAGAAGATCCGGATCAAAGCAGACCAGGCGCTGGAGCACCATCGCGTGGTGACCGTCGAGACGGCCGATCATCGGCGCCTGCAGGGCCTCGTGAGCGAAACCCAACCCGACCACTTTGTGCTCATTTTCGAGGGCCGGACCACAACGCTGACCTACGCGGAAGTGGAACGCATCACCTGGCCGCAACACATGCCCAGGCCGGTCGTTGCGGCCCTTACAGGACTGGCGGTCGCGGGCGTGCTCTACGGTGTCGTGCATCTGCTCCTTGCCAGGAACGGATGACGCGCGAATTGCGTGCCATCGGCTCGCCGACGTATCAGACCTGCGCGGACCGCGTTCGCACGAGGAGCAGGAACGCGGTAGACCAGAGCACTGCGGCCATCACCAGCCCCACGCACAGCAGCCTTATACCGATTGCATGGATGAGAAGGCAGCCGAGCACGCCCAAAACCGAGAGTCCGCCCGTCCAGTAGTACAGCGGCACTTCAAAGACCCGGGCAAGAGGGAGAAAATGCAGGCCGACGATCAGAGCCACGGCCACCGGAATCCAATCGCCGAAGCCCGAACTCCCCAAGACCGCTGAAACCAGCGCAATCAGACCGCACTCCACGCCGAATATGATGCCAAAGAACATGCCGGCGCGTTTTCCTTTGGCGGCTGCGGCAGGATCGTCGCTTTCGGGCATCCTGGCGGACGCTGCCCACCGCAATCCGCATACGACGATCAGCAGAAGTGTCGTCGCGGAGGCTGCAGGGATTGCCCATACGGGACTCGCGGGCTGAAGGGCCAGAGCAAGGACGGACCAAAGACCGCCGAAGAGCGTGAGAATGGCCGCGCCTCCGACGATTCCCCGCATGCGCGCTTTCGTAAGCACAGGATGGGTCCTTTTCGGCACTCGTCGACGAACCTCCCGATCAACGAGCCTTCGCCCTGTTACCGACATTCGAGGATCCGGCAGGGACAGGCGGGATTGCAGCCGACCGGATCAGGGTGGATCTCACTGAAGGGCCTCCTGGTCGTGATCGGATTGTAAGCTCCCATGCGCTCGTAGCCGAAGAGATTTGACGAACGCATGATTGCCAATGCCTCCATCGGAGGCGCGAGCCATCCTTTGAGATTGGCCGGGACCGGAAAGGCCGATGAGTTCATGGAGCAGGATCGTTCGGCGATTGTTGCGTCACCCCGGTGAAGTCGCCTTACCAGCTCTTTTTGATCATCGTGTCGAGCGCGAATCCGCCATTGGGATCGCGAGTGGCGCTGATGGCGACGCGGGGCGAAACCTGGTATTGGCCCTGGATGGTCTGTCCCTGCGTGGTGGCCACGTTGGTCGAGAAGGTGACGAACAGCTTTCCCGTGACTCTCTGCTGCAGGGTCAGATTCGCTCCCGGAGGTCCGGCGGCGGTGCCGCCCGCGATGACCGGGCTGATCGATAACTGCGAGATTCCCGCGGACTGGGAAATCCGGCTCGTCACCTGCCCGGAGACTTGGGACGCAACCAATCCTTCGGCCTGCTGATTCATGGGCGTGTTGTTCGTGGCGCTGGCCCCGGTTGTCTGGCCGAAGGCAAGCAGATGAATGATATCGGCGGGAGGGAGCGATGGGTCGGAGGTGTACTGGGTGCGCAACTGGTCAGCCGGTCCCTGGAATCGCAGATCGATCTTGTATTCCTGGATCGTCGTGTTCAGCGAAACATTCAATACGGGCCGCGTCATGGAGGGATCGAGAAACTGCACCGTTCCTCCCGTCAGAACGAAGCGGTTTCCGTTCAGGATCACGTCGCCGCTGTTCAGGTTGACACGGCCCAGGATTACGGGCTGCGCGGCGGTCCCGCGAATCTGGAGATTCGCCGAACCGGCGACGCTGAGCGTGCGGCTCACAAGGTTCGTATTGGCTGACGAATTGAGCGCGATGTTCAGGTCGAGGTTTTGCGCAAATCCCGGTCCGGCCGGCGCCTCGACCCCGCCTGAAAACCGGTTGACCACCGCGGACAGATCGAACTGCGGCGTGAACGACATGTCGGCCAGATCGACCGAGCCGGTAAGCATCGCATGATCGGTCGACCCGTTGAGGCGCAGATTCACGTTGGCCGTCTCGCGCACGCCTGGAGGATACAGAAGTCTCGCATCCTTGACCGCGACGCCAAGGTCCATGTGAATTCCAGGTCGATAGAGAATGGCGCCCTGCCCTGTTATCTCGCCGCCGCCCAACTTGCCCTCGAGCCCTGCGATCTCGATGCGATCGTTCGTAACTTTTAACACGCCGCTGAGGCCTTCCAAAGCAACGGGGGAGTCGGCGGTGGACAGGTTCGCACCGGCGATATCGATTTCTCCGCCCAGAAGGTTGCTCCCGAATGCGCCCTGGGAATGAATGTTTACTTTCAGTTGTCCCGAAGCGTGCAGATCGGGATCGAGAACCTGAAGGATCTGAAGGTTGATGGCGCCGATGGCCTGCAGCGATGCAGGAGCCGCGCCGCCAAGGGGATAGGCGCCCCGAACCTTCAATTGCGTGCCGGTTCCCTGGAGCATTACCGGCTGCAAAGTGACGGTTCCATTGTGCAGATCGGCCTGGATCGGCGATGCAGAAACCTGAATTGCGTTATATGCCACGTTTGGCAATGAGAGCCTGACATGGGCCTCAAGCTGTTTCGGCTTTTTCAGAGGTCCGTGGATGGTCGCGTGAATTTCAGCCTGTCCGTTCACCTGGGCATCGGGAGCGTACAGCGCGAGAAGCGGGGCGAGAGCGAACGGTTGCGTATCGAGCGAAGCATCGGCCAGATCGTCGCCTTCAAGATTCACATTGGCTTTGCCGTGAAGGAGAGCGCCGGCGACCGACGAGGACGTCTCGAGGCGGGCAGTGCGGTTTGCCATCCGCACTTGCAATCTGGTCTGCGAAATGACCTGGCCGCTAACTGCAAGAGTCGGAATCTCGAGAGTTGCATCGATCCGGGGATTGTCAAAGCTCCCCTGGCCATGTGCTTGTAACTCGACGACCCCATTTGCATGGATGCCTCGGGATTGAACGGCCTGAAGTTTTGCGAGGTTGATGCCGCCCGATTGGAGCCCGGCGTTGAAGGTTTTTGCCTGGGGGTCTGCCGTGATGTGGGCCTGGATTGCTCCAGCGGGCAACTGAACCACGGCGGAGGCTTGCACTTCCCTGCCCGAGCCGGTCAGATCGACTACGGCCTGGTTCACGGGTTCGCCTTGCACGGAGGCGCCGGTCAGTTTGATGTTCGCGTTTCCCGCAGGGTTCGATGCTTCTCCACGCAGATGGGCGGACAGATTCAGCGTTCCAGTGGCTGGAATCTGCCGGCCGGCGATCTTCGCGATCGAAGCCAGATTCAGTTGCGAAGCATTCAGGTCCACCTGAATCGGGCTCCCGCTGGAGGGCGACCCGTGACGAAGACCTATCCCGGCATTTCCGGACACCTGTTCGCGATCCACTCCCTGGAGATGAAGATCCTTGAGGCTTGCGCGATCGGCGCTGAACCCGACGCCGGCCCGCAGCGATCTCCATTGTGTGCCGCGGTATGCGATGTTCTTCCCGGTTAATTGCCCGGTAACTTCGGGAGCCTCGATCGATCCGCGCACCATTCCCTGGAACGACGCTTGTCCGCGCAACTCGAGGCTGCTTCCGCCAGACCCGGACGCGCGAAACAGGTCGGCAAGCGTGTCCATCTCGCCCAGATCGCGTGCATCGAGGGAAACCGCAAGGCTCGAAGAACGACTTATCGCGCCATTCAGGTTCACGGTGGTTTGCGAACTGCGAAGATAGCTATGGTTCAATGTCAGATTCCGACCGGCGCGCGAGTAAGCCGCGTGAAAGGCGCCTTCAAAAGGGACCGCCGCGCCGCTACCCGGCCTTTGTCCGGCGAGGCTCGATCGAGCGATCCGGCTGTGCCGGGGCCCGGACCTCGTTGCCCTTCCCGCGACGGTCAGGTCTGCATGTGCCGTAAGGTCCCCGATCGTTTTTCCCCACGAGGCGGTGACCGATGCGCTTGTCCGGCCATCGAGCGAGGTGCCGTTGACCGGCATCCATCGCCCCAACGCCGACCTGGCCTGAGCCAGCGACAGGTTCTGCAAATTGGCGTGGAAGCGGGAACGGGTATCGCCGCCGATCTCCTCCATGCTACCCTCCGCGGTCACGATGCCTCCCAGCGTTTCGAGACGAAGATCGTGCAACGCTGCGTTGCCGTTGGCGAGCGAATAGTGTGCCGCAAGGTTCGCCGCGTTGATGCGCGCTGCGCCGCTATCCAGTGCAAGCCTGGCGCTCATGAGGTCGCCGTTCACAGTGAGCGAGTCGATCACGCTGCGGTTCGCGGATCGCCGGAACTCAAGGACCCCGGCAGCCTGCACAATTCCGTCCGGAATCGCGGGCTGACGGAGAAACTGTCGCGCCTGTTTGCCATCGACAACAATCCGGTATTGCGCGTGTACGGACGGATTGCCGTAGTTCTCGAGGGTCCCGCCCAATGTTGCCTCGGAGTCTCCGGCTTTGACGATCCCGTGCTTTAATGTGAATTCGCTTCGGCTTGCTACGAACCCGGCATCGAGATCGTGTTCGAGCGGCCGGTATGAACCAACAGCCAGCCGTCCATTTGAATAGGCAAGCCTGCCGCTGTATTGCGCCAGCAGCTTGTTGAATGACGACCGGAATTCAAGGTCGTGCAAATCGGCAGACACGGCGGCGGGACGGGAGTTATACCAGACCTCGCCGCGCGCGATGGCGAAGCGACGGATTCCCAGATCGAAGAGATCCGTGTGAGACGATCCGCTGCTTTTGAAAACGGGCAGATTCGAGACACTGTCCTTGTCCTCAACCATCCAGACCACCGGATGATCGATTTCAATCCTGTCGAAGTACCATTCCCGCCGCAAAACGGAAGCAATGCGAATTCCGACCTCGATGCGATCGGCCTGAAGCAGGGGAGGATCGGAATATGGCGCCGCGCCCGAGACGCGGATTCCATAGAGATCCAGGCTCAGCGATGCCGGATGGATCGCAAAATTCTCAACGCGCGCGGGCACGCCCAGCGCCTGGCTTGCCTGTCGTTGCGCCAACCCGAGCAGATAGCGATGGCCTGCGCCGGTATTGACCAGGCCGACGGCCAGAACACAGCAAAGAATGACCATCGCGGCCAGAGACGCGGCGATCCATCCCGACCAACGCAGAACTCGCCGCGCGGTACGGCGGCGCAAGGGTTTGGGCCGATCGCCGGGACGGTTGCCCCGATCGCCGGGGCTGCTGCCGAATTGATGTGCGGTTGCCATAGCTTGTGCTCAGAACGCCTGGCCGATGCCGATGAAATACTGCGTGGCGTTGATGCCTGCCACGGGATTCAGGTTGCGGCCGACGTCGATGCGGACGGGGCCGACCGGAGTGGAATAGCGCAATCCGAGACCCACATTGTTCGAATAGAGCGAGGTGAAGTCGTGAAATCCTGCGGAGGGAAATACGTTGCCGCCATCGTAAAAAGCGACGAGGCTCAGGCCCTTCTTGACCGGCAGCGGAATCCGCGCTTCGGAGTTGAGCAGCAGCAATTCGTTGCCGCCGCCGGGGACCTGAATAAAGACCCCGCAGTTGGAGGCTCCGCTGCTGCACACTTGCACCTGCCGCTGCGGGCCGGCGCCGTCCAGGGGAAATCCGCGAAGCGAATTGCCGCCGCCGCTGAAGAAGGCTTCGCTGAGCGGAACGAAACTGTTGGCAAATGGCTGGGCAAGGCCGATGCGGAGGCTTTCGGCCCACACGATATGGCGAAGCTTTTCGCGATAGATGGCAGCCTGACCGGTCAATTTCGCAAAACTCACGCTGGAGCCAAGCCTGGTGTCATTGAAGTCCAGTTCCAGCGAATCCAATGCACCCTTGTGCTCGTCCAGCGGGTTATCGCGGGTATCGCGCGTAATATTCGCGGAAACCGTCGAGAGTCTCACGTGCTGATCCTTCGCCGGGACAAGGCTGGGAATGAGAACACGGGTCAGGTCCACCTGGCTGAATCCGTATTGCGCAAAGAAGATGGTTTTCCTCGACTTGTCCACGGGCCGCTGAAACTGCAGCGTTTCCTGCTCTTCCTGTGAGGAGAAGATCGGGTTTTCCTCATTGCGCTCGACGGAGAACGAAGCGGTCGATTTCCACGAGGACCATCGGAAATCGGGATCGATGTAATAGAACGCGCCACGCTGGTCCAGCCGTCCGGCGAATCCCGTGACCGAAACCGATTGCCCTTTGCCGAAGAGGTCATTGCGCGTGTACTGAAACGTGCCGCGCGGGCCCCAGAAGGTTGTCTCGCTGGTGGTGAAGGTGGATGGCAATCCGATGGGGGGCAGGTTCGGCAATGCGACCGTTCCGCCGGGAATGCTGCCTCCGCGATCGATCACCTCGAATCCGAAACCGTAGGTGAATTCGTTCCGGTTCGACTCGTGCACCTTCACAAGCACGTCATCGACATTCTGCGTTGTGACGGGTTCCTTGGGATCGACCTCGGCCCAGTCGAACACTCCCGTGTGGTTATATAAATTGCTTCCGCCGATGAGCAGTTCCGACTCCGTGAGCGGCTGCCCCTTCCTGATTTGCTTTACGTCGTTGTTGATCATGCGCTGCCGCGCGTGATCTCTTCCCAATGTGAGGACATTGCCTGTCGTCACTCGCGGACCCTCGACGATGTGATAAACAACGTCGATGCGATGGGGTTCGGTTTTTGCGTGTTGACTTGCCGTCTCGCGAAAACTGGCAATGAGATAGCCGGCCTTGAGATAGTTGGCCAGGATCCCGGCGCGATCGGACTGGACGTGCGCCTGCGAGTAACCGGACCCCGCCGTCAGCTCCAACCCTTTGGGGGCAAACTGCGACCGGGGAATCGTGTCAACACCTTCAATGGTAAGTGAATTGACGATGTCGCGCGGTCCTTCCACAACACGGAAGGCGATCCCGATATCGCCGTTGGTTTTTGTCGTGGCCGATGTGACGCGTACATGGCTCCAACCTTCGGACTGGTACACCGCTTCGAGGTTTTTGGCGCTCTTTTCGACAAGCTGATCGGAGAACTTTCCCGGAGAAAAGAGATGTTTCCTTTCGACAGCGATCTGCGGCTTGAGCCTCGCCGAAGGCAGATCCGCGTTGCCGGTCAATGAGACGGATGTAACCCTGTGTTTCTTCTCCTTCGTCACCGTATACAGGACGGCGGCGGCCGATGATTGCTTCTTCAGTTGCGACTCAACCTTCACATCGAAATAGCCTTTGGCCTGAAACCAGGAAACAAGCGCCTGCCGGCCCTCCGCGACGATTTCGTCGTCGACTCCGACGCCCTGATAGACAGGGAGCAACGACTTTTTCTTCCATGGCCAAAGGTGCGCCCCGGAGATCCGGACTTCGGTCCTGGGGCCCTGGCGAACGCTGAAGTGTATATCCGCACGGTTCGTTGCCGCATCGTATTCGGCGCCGGAAAGCTTCACCTGAGCATCCAGGTAGTCCTCCTTCTCGAGCTTGTTGCGCAGATAATTCGTGGCTTTGTCGACGGTCGAACGATGATAGGTCCTGCCGGGCCGGATGGCCGCGGAGTGAAGTCGCGCGCCGAAGGTGGTGAGCGAGTGCGCCAGCAAGGGTCCTTCACTTCCCGGAGCGTTTTCGATGACGACCGATCCGAATTTTGCCCGCCTTCCCAGCGTGGAGTCGAAGTGCAGGTTGGCGACTGCATGAGTTGAATCGATGGCAAGCCTGGGATCGACGTTTGCGCCAAAGTAGCCCTCTTGCCGAAAGAATGCAGTCAGATCCTCCTGGTCTGCCCTGATCTCCGACGGGTTGAAAACGTCCTGAATCGGGTAGTGCGCGGCCTGGATCAACTGCGAATAGGGAAACTGCCTGGCGCCGGGAAAGGTGAAGATACCGACGTAAACGGCGGGCTCGAGAACAAAGACGATGCGCACGCCGTTGGCGTCCGGTTCCGCTTCGACCTCCACCCGGCTGAAGTTGCCCGCGGCTTTCAGTGCATTGGCGGTTTCATCCACCTTTTCCCTGGAAAACGGCTGGCCAGTCCGCTGAACCAGACACGCGGGGCATCGGCCGGCATCGAAGTCCGGACGCCCCGCAATCCCGATCGAAGACACGACCTGTCCTTCATAAGCGGGCAGCAGGTCTCCCTCAGCCGTGCGAGGCAGCCCGTCGTCTTGTTGCGCCGGGCTCTTTTGGCAAGCGAGCTGGACGAGAACCATGCACGCCAGCAGAAACAGGGTCCCACGACGCCAGGGGAAGCGGCTTTCGACCGCTCCACGGGCCGCCGCAATGCATTCATCCGCGTCAGGGTGGAACTTCACCTCAGTGAGAGATGCCCTTTGAGTGCTCATGGGTTGACTGCCGGATGGCGTCATTCTTCAGTTGGAGGCAGAACGAAGCAAGCACGCGGGTTACCACCCATGCGGGCCTCGCATCCATATCTCAACGTGAGCGGCTTCGCGGCAAAACCGGCTTCATCCCTCGACCGTGATCGCTCAATCGCAGAGTTCGATGGCGCCGCGGGAAGATCCGGTCGCATGACAGCGCTTTTGGGCGCCGGGGTTTCCATCCGTGAGTTGAGCCGCCGCATCTGGAAATCCACGGTTGCCGACCGGCTCTTCGGGCACGCCGCCGAGCCTGGTTTCTACTTCCTCTTCGCGCTTTTCCCGACGTTATGCTGTGCGGGCTCCATTCTGGGGCTCGTGGCCCGATCCGCGCATCAGATCTCCGACAAGCTCCTCGAACACCTTGCTCTCGTTATTCCCATTTCCGCGCTGGCAACCGTCGTCGTCACTTTCAACGAAACCACTGCAGCAGCCACCTCAGGGAAGCTGACCTTCGGATCCATCGCGGCCATCTGGCCGGCGTCGGGCGAGGCAAAGGCTGAGACGCGTCCGCGCGCTCCGAAGTCGTAAAACGCATCCAATCAGGCGTATGCCGTGTGCACCGACGTCCTGTTATCGCCTGCAGCTCCACGCGGGATTCGCTTTTGCCGAAGCCATCGAGGCGGCACGATATCTGAAGCAACTGGGGATTTCGCATCTTTATTGCTCTCCGTACCTGCAATCGGTAAGAGGCAGCCTGCACGGCTACGATGTGGTCGATCCCCAGCGGGTGAATGCCGAGATTGGCGGCGAGGAGGGCCATCGCCGCTTCTGCGCCTCCCTGAGAGAGCTCGGCATGGGGCAGGTGCTCGACATTGTGCCCAACCATATGGCCACCGGACCGGAGAACAAGTACTGGTGGGATGTGCTGGAAAACGGCCCCTCGAGCCGGTTTGCCACATGGTTCGACATCGACTGGAATTCCGCCGAGGCGAAACTGCAGAACAAGGTCCTGCTTCCCGTCCTGGGCGACCAGTACGGGCGCGCGCTGAGCGCAGGCCAGCTCCCGATCGGATACGACGGCCAATCGTTCCAGGTGTCGTATATGGGGCTCGCTTTTCCGCTGTCGCCGCGTTCGCTGTCGATTCCTTTGAGCATGGCGGCGCAAACCATCCAGGCGCCGATTCTCAATTTCATCGCCGACAGCCTGGCGCGGCTTCTCTCGCCTGGCGCGCGCGACGAAGAAGCACAGGCAGCGCGTCATCGCGACAAGACCGTCCTTTACGAGCTGTTGCTGCGTTTTTGCCAGGAGAACCCGGGAGCGCCGGAAGCGATCAAGGAAGCCGTGGACGCGCTCAACCGCGACCACGATGCCCTGGATGCGATCCTGAATCTGCAGAATTATCGACTCGCCTACTGGCGCACCGCCGATCAGGAGCTGGGATACCGCCGTTTCTTCGACATCAACACCCTGGCGGGCGTGCGCGTGGAGCGATCCCGCGTCTTCCATGCGACCCATTCGCGGATTCTGGCGTGGCTTCGCGATGGCGTCATCGATGGCGTACGCATCGATCACGTGGACGGACTGCGCGATCCGGAGGAGTACACGGTTCGCCTGCGCGGCAACGCTCCCCAGGCATGGATACTGGCGGAGAAGATCCTGCAGCCGGGCGAATCGCTGCGCGCCAACTGGCCCATCGACGGCACCACCGGCTACGACTTCCTGAACCTGTGCATGGCCTTGCTCGTCAATGGCGAGGGACTCCGCGAACTCGCAGAGATCTATGGGAAATTCGCCGGAGAATCGCAGGAATATGAAGGGCTTGTCCGCGCCAGAAAACTCGCCGTGCAGCAGGAGGCGCTGGGCAGCGAAGTGAATCGCCTGGCGCACCTGTTTGTGGGGATATGCGAGAACAACCGCGACCGGAGGGATTACACGCGTGCCGAGATACGGCGCGCAATCCGGGAAGTTGCCGCATGCTTCCGGGTCTACAGAACCTATGTGTCCCCGGAACGCGACGAGATTGCGGATGAGGACAGCGATGAAATCGGCCATGCCGTGGCCATGGCGAAGACGCGCCGAACGGACCTGGATCCGGACCTGTTCGACTTTATCGGCGATGTATTGTGGTTGCGCGCGCGCGGCGAGGTCGAAAGCGAATTCCTTTTGCGCTTTCAGCAGTTCACCTCTCCGGTGATGGCGAAGGGAATGGAAGACACGGTACTTTACTGCTTCAATCGTATGATCGGCCTGAACGAGGTGGGCGGCGCGCCGGACCGCGACGGGATCGCTCTTGAAGAGTTCCATGCGTACTGCGCCGCCGCGCTCGCCCGTCATCCGCAAACGATGAACACTCTCTCCACGCACGATACCAAGCGCTCCGACGACGTGCGGGCGCGGCTCGCGGTGTTGACGGAGATTCCCGGGCAATGGCGCCTGGCGCTGGGCCGGTGGTCGCGGATGAACAGGAGGTTCAGGACCGGGCAGTTTCCGGACCGCAACACGGAGTATTTCCTTTATCAGACACTGGTCGGCGCCTGGCCGATTTCAAAGGAGCGGATCGCGGCGTACATGGAAAAGGCCGTGCGCGAGGCAAAACAATTCACGAGCTGGACGCAGCCCAACAAGGAGTTCGAAGATGCGCTGCGGACCTTTGTGGAACAGATCGTCGATTCACCACCGTTCATCGCGGAACTGGAGGCTTTTGTCGGCCGGGTTCTTCTGCCCGGCAGGATCAACAGCCTGACGCAGACCTTGATCAAATGCAGCGCGCCCGGCGTTCCCGACACGTACCAGGGAAGCGAACTGTGGGATCTTCGACTCGTGGATCCCGACAATCGCGGCCCGGTCGACTTTGCCCTGCGGCAGTCGATGCTGGAGGAGCTCAAAAGCGGGATGCCTGTCGAAGAGATCATGAAGAGGATGGACAGCGGGATGCCAAAGCTTTGGGTTCTTTACAAGGCACTGCATCTGCGGAGGGAGAAGCCGGCCTGGTTCGATCGGACGGCCTCGTACAGGCCGCTGGCCGCGAGCGGCTCCAGAAAGGACCATCTCATTTCGTATCTTCGCGGCGAAGCGGTCGCAGTGGTCGCTCCCCGATGGAATGCCAGAACGGCTGGAAGCTTCGCATCGACAGCCGTGGAATTCCCGGACGGCGTCTGGAATCATCTGCTCACCGGCGAAGCGTTCAAAGGCGGCGCAATCCGGGCGCAGAACCTGTTCCGGCGATTTCCGGTGGCGCTTCTGGCAAAGAGCGGAGAGTAGGAATGCATCGATTTGCGGTCTGGGCTCCATTTGCGAAGCGTATGTCAGTCCATGTGGACGGAGTGACACACGAAATGGAAGGACCCGATGCGCGTCAATGGTGGCGCCTTTCGGTTGGGGATGCAGGTCCCGGAACGGACTACGGCTTTCTCATCGACGATGATCCGAAGATCCATCCGGATCCGCGCTCGATGTCGCAGCCAAATGGCGTGCACGGGCTGTCGCGGATTTACGATCACGAAGCCTTCTGCTGGACCGACGCGAAATTCCAGTCGCCTCCTTTGGCCAGCGGCATTGTTTACGAGGTGCACATCGGGACTTTTACGCCGGAAGGTACGCCGGATGCCGCAATTGCGAAGCTGGACCATCTGGTTGAACTCGGCGTGACCCATGTCGAGTTGATGCCCGTAGCCGCCTTCGACGGGGTTTACGGCTGGGGCTACGACGGCGTGGCGCTGTATGCCGTGCACCATCCGTACGGAGGTCCGGACGGATTGAAGCGCCTTGTCGACGCAGCGCATGCAAGGGGTCTGGCCGTGTTGCTCGATGTTGTCTACAACCACTTCGGTCCGGCGGGGAGTTCGATCGGCAAGTTCGGACCCTATGTCACCGGGTTACACCAGACGCCCTGGGGCGGAGCGGTGAATCTCGAGAGTTACGGATCGAACGAGGTGCGCCGGTTCTTCTGCGACAACGCGCTGATGTGGCTGCGCGACTTTCACATCGATGGGCTTCGTCTCGACGCGGTGCACGCATTCGTCGACCGCTCGGCCATCCACTTCCTGGAACAGCTCAGCGAGGAGGTAAAGTCCCTGGAGGCGGCGCTGGCGCGCCGTCTCGTCCTCATCGCGGAGAGTGACCTGAACGATCCCCGCGTGGTTACGCCCCGTGAAGCGGGGGGATACGGCATCGACGCCCAATGGAGCGACGACTTCCATCATGCCCTCTTCGCCGTGCTCAACCCGCACGAGAGAAAAGGGTACTACGCCGATTTCGGCTGCTTTGCCCATCTGGCCAAAGCGCTGGAGCACACCTTCGTGTACGACGGAATCTACTCGAACTATCGAAGGCGCATTCACGGCCGTCCGGCCGGCGCGCTGTCGCCGCATCGATTCCTCGGGTACATTCAGACGCACGACCAGGTGGGAAATCGCGCGGTTGGCGACAGGATCAGCCACCTGGCCGGCATGGAGCGCGCCAAGGTCGCGGCGGCGATGGTTCTTCTCAGCCCCTTCGTTCCCATGCTGCTTCAGGGCGAGGAATGGGCCGCGTCCACGCCGTTCCAATACTTTGCCGATCACCGCGATCCGGATCTGGCGCGCAGGGTCTCCGAGGGGAGGAAACGGGAGTTTTCGGCGTTCGGATGGGACCCCGAGTCGGTCCCCGACCCGGTCAGCAAGGAAACGTTTCAGGCGTCGAAGCTGAAGTGGGAAGAGGCGAGCGGCGAAAGACACGCGGAGATGCTGGAATGGTACAAGGCGCTGATTCGTCTGAGACGGAGTACGCCTTGTCTCAACGATGGAGCCGCCGGCAGCACGCACGTATCTTACGATGAGGAAGAAAGATGGATCCGGCTGGAACGCGGAACCGTCACAGCGATCTGCAACCTCGGCGGGCAGGCGAAGGAGTTTTCTGTTCCTCGCGCCGGCAGCGTGGCGCTCGTTTCACGCAGCGGGACCGGGATTCGCGAGGATGCCGTGAATCTGCCGCCCGATACGGTCGTCGTAGTTTCGCACAATTGATCGATGCTGGCCGAGCGACACAAATGTGCAGGGTTATTCGTGGCGTCCCATGCGGTAATCGAGATACAGAACATGCGCCTTGATCCGGTCGCCCGCATGGTAGCGCGGAAAATGCGCCATCTTCAGCATGGCCACAATGGCACCGGGGTTCCCGTTGCTCCACTCGACAAGCTGACGCAGGACAGGCTCGAGATTTGAGAAACACAATCCCGTCCGGCGGGCCTCTCTCCGCGCAAATTCAAGAGCGACGGGCAGCGGAAACTCCTTCATTTCCAGCCGCTCCGATTTGCCGGCGCACATGGGCCGCAGGGCGCCGATGTCTTCCATGTGCGGGGTGCGAGCCACGAAAACGACCGGAGTGCGATCGAAGTAGTTGAGATCCTTGATCAGACCGGTTACGACACGGGATGGGCCGGCAAGATGATCCAGGGCAAGAAGAAACGGCTGCTGTCCGAGAGCCCGCTGTACGATGCCCTTGAGAGATCCGGTGCCCGACGATGTGAAACCGGCGGGGAGATCGAGTCCGGGTTTTGCGACGCGGCGCAGCTCTTCAACGAGCGTGAGCAATAATTCGCGCGGAGATTTCACCTGCGGGGCAAAGAGGACGAGCGGTTGCGTCTGGACAAAGCTCCGCAGCAGGCGCGTCTTGCCGATCCCTTCCGGTCCGTAGACCAGCATGGATTTCCGTCTCAGCGCCTGCGCCTGCAATCGGGCCAATTCCCCGCTGCGCTCGACGATTGCGGCGTACTGCCCGGGATCGATGCCGCCGTTGACGGTGAGCGTGGCCATGATGGAGCCTTTCGGGAGCGAAGCAGGGATACGACAGGGTGAATTCGTTGCTCCCACCCCATGCGGCGGAAACAAAGACGGCGCAAGGATGAGGCACCGAGGTGTTACATATTCACGAGGTCATTGCCCTGTACGAGGGCCGAAACCTCCTGTTCCAACCGGTTGAGCCGTTCCATGGCTGCCTGTACAGCCGGAGCTCCTTGTTCCCTGACCTTCCGCGCCCGGTCGAGCGCCTGCTCGGCGATGCGCCTGATTTCGTGCAGCAGCCTGCGGATCTCAACCTCCAGGCGATCCCGGCTTTCCTGAATGCGATTGAGGACGTCGTTTTGCACGCGCGAGCTGTTCACCTCCAGAAGGCGCCGCAGAAGTTCCCGGGCGCCGTTCCCGATCAGCCTGCGTCCGCCTGCAAGCGCCAAAAAGACGTCGGCGATCCAGCGCAACGGCGATGGAGGTTGCGCAGTTCCGATAAAGTCCTCGAATGTAAACCCCGATCGCACGCGGAAGCCTTTCTCCGGGTCCAGCGCATGGGGCATACGCGCGAGTTCGCCGAGACCTGCATCGGCGAGCTTTTTCAAAAAGCTGTTGGCCATTTCCACGAACCGGAGGGCCACAGCCCGATATTGGCGCTCGCCCTCCAATTGCTCAAGTTGGAGCCAGGGAGCGACCTTGCGACGCGAGATCTCCTGGGCAAGGCGCATCAGCCGGCGACGGGAGTGCGGACCGAATCCGCGGGAGAGGGACTGCAAATTTCCATCGAATTCTCCTTCCGATTCCGCCCACGCGGAGCGGAAAAACTGCTGGCGCCTTTCCACAAGGAGATCCGAAATCCGCTGCTGCTCCGCCAGGAACAGGAAGCCCAGCTCGCGCATGGATCGCTCGGCCTCGGCGATCGTTTGCCTCATCAGCCCGATGCGCCGTTGGGATTCCCCGATGGGCCGCTGAAGCGCGTCGCGTTCTTCACGGATCATGGCCAGCAATTGTTCGCCCAGGCGCTGCAGGCCCCGGTCGCAAGCGGCGCGAACAAGTTCACTGGCCGAGTCTTCCACCAGACGATGCAGACTTTCCAGCAGCCTGTCCCAATCCCTCAGCGGACCGCGGCCTTCCATCCGTTCGGTGGCGCTGACCTCGAAGATCTGACCCATTGGGCGATGCAGCCGCTGCTCCAGAATTTCGCGGGTGAACCTTGCCGCGGCCGCACGTTCCGGATCGGTGGTGCGGTCGGATTTGTTGATCACCAGGATCAGATCCTGCACCTGCCGGCTGGCGGATTCCACCAGCGCCAGTTCCTCGGCGGCAATGGGCGGATCGGCCCCGACGACGACCAATGCCGCGTCGATGTGAGGGATGAACGCCTGCGTGGTTGACGTATTTCCCATGAAGACCGAGCCCAGGCCCGGCGTGTCCACAAAACACATGCCGGAAGACAACAGCGGGCTGGGTACGAATACCTCAGCGCCTTCCACGGCCTTTTTGTTTTCGGGGTTTCGTTCTTCGCTGACGAACTCCCCCAGATCGGCAATGGCAACATCCTGCCAGGACCCGTCGCGCATGCGAACGCGCGCCTGAAGTTCGCCGCCAAAGCGGACCACGGTAGGCACGGCTGTAACCGGAACAAATCCGGTGGGAAGAACCTGGCGGCCGACGAGGGCATTGAGCAGTGTGGATTTGCCCCGCTTGAACTGACCGACACAAGCGACATAGAAACGCCCTTCGGCAACCCGCGCGGCAAGTTCGCGGGCTTCATCGGCGACAGGCACGGCTCCAGGTTCCTGAGCCAGAGCGGCAAGATGCAACAGACGGGAGGCGCCATCCATATATCGGGATGTGTCGGCCGATGAGGCGCCGCAATCCTGCAATGCCGATCGACCGGAGGTCATTCCGCTCGCCCCGGGGGTGTCTTCTGCCCTTGTTCGGGAGTGCGCGAATAGCGAATCACGTCCACACGGGACATGGCGATCAGGCCTTCCTGCACCATTTCGTCGAGGTGCGGAATCAGCTTTTCGATCTGCTCCTCCCTGTCGATGACAGTCAGCATGATGGGCGCATCTTTGGAGAACTTCCAATGACTGCCATGGTGAATCCTGGAGCTCGCCCCGTACCCTTCAATCCCCCGATACACGGTCGCGCCGGCCACTCCCAGTTCCATGCATCGGGAAACGATTGCCTCGTGCAGGGGCTTGCCGTTCCATTTGTCTCCCTCGCCGAAGTGAATGCGCAACATCCTGGCCTGAAACTGTTCCTTCACGGTCGCGCCTCCGTTCCCGGAAACGTGCTGTCTGCCGACGTCCCTGCCGGATTCACATCCTGGGCGCGACAGGAGTACTTGATGATGTCCACGTCGGAGAAAACAACCAGGCCTTCCTCCACCATCTGATCGACGAGGGGAAGAAAGGCGCGGAGCTTTTCCCCGGAGTCCACGGCCGAGAGCATGATGGAGCAGTCGCGCGACAGGTGCAAAGCCTTGTCCTTGTGCACGCGACGATGCGCGCCGTAGCCGAGGATGCCGCGATAGACGGTGACTCCGGCAATGTCGTTGGCCCGCATGGCTTCGACAAGCGCCTGATAAAGGGGTTTGTCCTTCCAGCGATCCGATTCGCCGATATAGATCCTCATCATCTTGGCCCTGCCCTCCATCCGGACGTGAGCGGGAGGAGCAACCGTCTTCGGCTTCGAAACCTGGGCAGGCTTGGCAACCGTGGTCTCCTGGATCTCGATCATGCCGGTGCCCGCCAGTTCCTCAAGCTTGCCCAGAATCTCATTCACCTTTTCGGGCGTCTCGATGAACTCGATCTTGAGCGGCATGTGGTCAGAGATCTCGACGATGCTCGCCGAATGCATGTGATGATCGGCGCCGAATCCGGCGATGCCCTTCACGACCGTGGCCCCGGAAACGCCGCGATAGAAAAGAAAATCGAGAATGCCCGAGTACACCGGAACGCCGCGGCGCCTGGACCCTTCGCTGACGTAGATTGAGACCTTGAGCGCTTTTCCCGCTTTCAGCATCCACCCTCCCTGCTCCGCGACCTCGTATTGATGAGATGTTATCGACGCCGGTCCGGCCGTTGATGGTTCAGCAGGTTCTCACCCCAGCACCTCGGCGAGAAGCGAGCCACACCAAACGGCGACAAGACCAAGAAGCAGGCTGCCAACAGCGTAAAGCGCGGCGAGCAGAAAAGCCCCCGAGCGAAGATTCGACAGTGTTTCCCACTCGAAGGTCGAGAACGTGCTGTAGGCGCCCACAAAACCGACTGCGATGAGAAAACGCCAGGCCGTATTCAGTTCGGCGCGCCTGCCGAGCCACGTGAGCGCGAATCCGATGATGACGCAGGCGGTCATGTTGATGACGAACGTTCCGTAGGGGAACCGTGTGCCGAGGCGACCGGAGATGGTGGAGCCCAGCCAATAACGGGCGATCGAACCCAACGAACCTCCCACCGCGATATACAGGTATTTCTCCAAAATGCGAACCCCCCTGTTCAGCTTCGGATCTCTGCCGTCTCGGCGTTCCACTTCATCAGCCGCGAAAGATCGTTCCCGAGTTCCGGCGAAACGGTCCCATCGCCGGATGGGCCGCGCATCCTGTTCAGTTGGGCGCGATACGCATCAGCGTGGGAGCCAACCATGGCCTGCATTCCACGAGTCGTGTGCGCGCTCCATTGCCTGAGAGCGCCTCCGTAACGATGCAGTTCCACCCTGAAGGAATCGCCGAACGCCGCGCGCAGACTGCGCCGGGCAAGCGCCATTGCCGCGCTCCGCCCCAGCCATCTCCACAGGCGCGCGCCCACCGGCCCGGGAATCGCCGCCATTTCAAATCGGGGCGCATCGCGAAGGAGGACGCCGGCTTCCTCGAGGGATGGCGCATCCGGCCGGTTCATTTGTTCCGCAATCGCGTTGAGGCCGTCAACCGCCTCCCGGATCGCGCCCCGTGTCCGCACGAGGGCGCGATCCACATGCTTCTGAATTACGTCCTGAGTCCACTCCGCCAGCACCGGCGATCCGATTCGCCTTGCCGGGCCGGCATGGATGTGGGCGACGGCCATTTCCGCCAGCTCGTCGACGATCAGCTCCGGCCGCTCGCCCAGCTCAAAGAACGCGTGATCGAGATGAGTGCGCTGCTCGCCGATCTCGCCGCTGATATGGCGCAGCCTGTCTTCGATTTGCTTCGCATCGACTTCCGGAAGAGCTTCCCGCCTGCTGCTCCGGAGCAGCGTCTCAAGCGTGGAGATCACCGACTCGCGCAATGCGCCGATCTTGCGGGCGATGGATGCGTCCCGCAGGCTGCGCGCCTGATGAAACCGGGGAAGCAATTCCTGCCCAAAGAAGCGATCCACCAACGTCGCATGACTGGCAAGCGCACTGACCGGCTCAATGTGAATGCCGAGTCCCAGTTCGTTCCGGACCTGGGCTTCAATGTAACCGGTGACTCGTCCAAGGTCCGGATCCGTCAACAGATCGGACTTGCTCAAAAGGACGAGCGCAGGTATTCCGCCTTCGAGGAGAAGGCGCAGGGTGCCAATATCCTCGTCATTGAGAGTCGCGCCCGCGTCGATCAGCAGGATGGCAAGGTCACACGCCGGAAGATAGGCCATGGTTTCCGCGGCGCCCCTTCTGGCGAGGGAGCCGAGTCCGGGGGTGTCCACGAGCACAATGCCCTCGCGCAGACGCGCGGAAGGTACCTCCACCACCGCGCGGATCACGTTGCGTTGATTGCCGGGGTTGCCGTCCTCGCTCACGAGGTTCCGGAACCCGTCGATCGACACTTCTTCAGTACGTCCGCTTGCGAAGCCGACCTCGGCGCGCAGCGTGGCGCCGTAGCGCAGCCGTGTTGGAACCGCGGTGATCGGGTTGACTCCAACGGGCAGCACATCGGTCCCAAGGAGAGCATTGAGCAGCGACGATTTTCCGCTGCTGACCCGGCCGAACAATGCCACCTCAAGGTTGTTGTCCTCCAGACGGGAAGCAAGCGAGGCAATCCGCGAGCGAAACTCGACGAGGCCGTGCCGCGTGACTACAGCTTCAATCGTCTCCAGAAGCGCGACGTCGCAGCCTGCGTGCTCCAGTTTTTTCAGACGGGATTCGAGACTGGTTCCCAGCTCCTGGCGCAGGTAGCGTTCCATGCTTTGCGCAACGGAGCGAAGCTCGTGAACCACGCCGTTAAGTTCCTCAGCCACATCGTCGGGAACAACGCCCGAGCCGCGCATGTAGCCCGGCTTCAATTCCTCGATCGCGATATCGATGAACGCAAGGTGGGTGAGAGCGGCGCGTGTCGCCGGAATCCGTGGCGGATCGGGGGCGATTCCCTGCCAGGCGAGAGCGCGCAGAAGCTGTTCGCGGATGCGGCGAATATGATCCTCCACCACGCGTGTCTGCGCCGGAGTCACATCGACGAGGTGCCTGGGAAACGGGGATTCCGACGCAGTCTCATGGAGAACCTGTTCCACTTCGCACAGGAGTTTGTCGATGTAGGAGCAGGTCACGCCCAGCCGCCGGCGCTGGGCATCGTTGAGCTCTCCATGTTGCGGCGTTTCCATGCTCATTTCCCGAATTCCCGGGTGAAATTCCGCTGACTTGTCCGCAGGGCCGTGACGAATGAAGGCGGCCTCTTCTCCATGACGAATAGCACGATTCCTGTCTCAGTGGACAATCATGACCGGACAATGCGCGTAGCGCAGCACGCGCTCGGAGTTCGATCCGATCATCCAGCGGTGCAGAATCGTGTGGCTGCGCTTGCCCATCACGATCACGCTGGCTTGCATCTGGTCTGCCATGTGAATGATCTGCTCCGCGGGGTGACCGACGACGATTTCGGTTTCGAGCTCAATCTCCTTCTGCCTGGCAATTTCCCGGATCGCGACGTAGCTCTTCTCGTATTTCTCGCGCGCGTCGTCGACGACGGCGTGGAACTCGGCGCTTTCCGCCGGTTCGGGAGGGCGGATCACGGAGATGACGAAGAGTCTGGCTTTAAGATCGCCGGCCATCGACAAGGCAACATTCATGGCGTGCTCGGAATGAGGCGACCGGTCGTAGGCAACGAGGATTCTCTGAAATCCGACAAAGACCGTGCTTCCCATCGTTCCCTCCTAAGCCTCTTCCGCGGCAGCGGCCTGCTGCGCGGGTTGTTCCGCGGTCCTGGACGCGTGCGGATGCGTATGGGGAAGAAGATGCCGGGGAAGAAAAAATGCATTGGCGATCATGGTGAGAATCACCGCGCTGGCGATCACCGTTCCCACGAGAAACGAGTATTGCGCCTGGGTGATGATGTGGTGATTGAGGCCGAAGAGCGAGGAGATGGTGCCGAACGTGAGGCCCGTCGACATCATCAGCGTGTAGTAGGCTCCCGCGGAACCGTCGTACCGGTGAGCGCGAACGGCGGGATAGACCGCAACGGCCTTCGAGAGCGACTTGGCCATGAAAAGAATCAGCAGAACCAGGGGAGCGGCAACCAGCGCCGGCACCGATACGAACGATCCGGCACGGATGAAGTAGAACGGCGTGAGCAATCCGAAGGTGAGAGTACGCAGGCGGCGAACGAGCGCGTGGTCCTTGCCGACGGTGCCGGCGAGCACCATGCCGATGAGGTAGGCGGGGAGAACCGCTTCGCTTCCCGCCCACACGGCCAGTCCGCCGAGCGCGAACAAAAGGAAGAGAAGATACTTGGCTTCAAGTTCAGACACCCGGCCGCCATATTTCCTGAAGAACCACGGCGTGAGAAACGGAAGGATGGCAAATGCCGCGGCCGATACACCCACGAAGACCAGCGTCCTGACGGTGAACGGCGAGAAGATCAGGCCGAGCGCGATCACCGTTCCCAGGTCGTTGATGAAGCAGGCGGCAAGAATCGATTTTCCGTATTCGGTGACGTTGAATCCAAGTTCGAGCATCACGGCATAAACAACGGCAACCGAGGTTGTCGAAAGGGCGACACCCGCAAGCCAACTGGGCATGATGGACCAGTGCAGGAGGAAACGGGCGATGGCCGTGCAACCAAGGAACGGCCCGAAGAATCCCGCCAGCCCCACGGCCGACGCTTCACGCCATTTGGTCCTGAAGATGGCCGGATCCAGCTCCGCGCCGGCCAGAAACGTGAGCACGATGGCGCCCGTTCCGGCGAGAAAGGTGATCCACTGCGTGTTGCCTTGCAGACCACTGGTGCCCAGCATGACGCCGATGACCAGTTGCGCGACCGTGCCGACCACGATTTCGGAGAGCGCCGTCGAGATCCTGAACCAGATCGCGAGCAGCGTGGCGACCAATGCCAATCCCACCCACAAGGCAGAAAGGGCCCATGCGTTTGTCATGGAACCAGGCTCCTTCAGTTGTGTTCAGGGATCGCTGGCGGGAATGACTCCGCAACAGGATTCCCTGTCAGGAGTCATCATCTGCCCGGCCTGTCGACCACCCCGGCGACCTTGACCCGTCGCCGGGATCCCGAAAGATGCGGGACAGCGGTTAAAGGTGAACTCCCTCACCTCAACGTTGAGTGAATCGTAGGAGCCTGAGCCGCCAAAGTCAAGTAACCACGGAGATACAGGCTGCCGGTCATTTGAAGGGTCTTAATTCGAAACACCACCCGGCGTGTCGCGCCCAGGCGGACATTCCTTGTGCAGCGATCAACACTCACACGATTCTCAATGCGCTGTGAGTGCCTGTGCACCCGGCCGGGCCGGTTGCCAAGCCGGTCCACCCTCCTCCCATTGATCGTCGGTGAGCTGCTCGACGTGCGTTCCGTCGGCGTTCATTACAAAGATTTCGCCATACGGCTGCGGTCCGCCCGTGTAGAGCGCCTCGTCCTTGAATCCCTTGCGCGAGCTGGTGAAGAGCAGCCGCTCACCGTCGGGCGACCAGGCCAGATGCGCGTCGATTCCATGCGTGTCGGTGAGCTGCGTCAGGTCCTTGCCATCCGGGCGAATGGTGAAGACCTGAAAATCCTCGCCGGTTTTTCGGACAAACGCGATGCGGTCTCCCTTCGGCGACCAGATGGGAAAGTTGTCCCACTCAGTAGTGATCTGCAGGGTGGAGCGGTCATCGAGATTCATGATGCGCAGGCCCTGTTCGCCGGCGCCCATGGTCCGGTACACGATGCGCTTGCCATCGGGAGAAAATGACGGAAACGCATTGTTGTTCGGCCCCGCGGTGATGACCCTGAAGCCGGAGCCGTCGGCGTTGATGATGCCCACCTGTGCTCCGCCGTTGACCGGATCGAACGGCTTCTTTTCGCCGATCGAGAAGTCGAGAAAGGCGGAGAATGCGCCAATGCCGAAGACGAGCTGCCTGCTGTCGGGTGACCATTGCGGAGCGAGAAGGAGGGTGGGGTAGTGCTCCGTGTGGAGGATGCGCTGGTTGCCCTCTTCGTCCAGGATCTCCAGTGTGATCGATTCATCCGGATTGGATCGGGTAACCGCCAGATACGCGCCCGTCGGGTCGTATGCCGGCAACCAGGCGGTCGAGTACAAGTCGAAGTTCGGGTTTCGGCTCCAGAGCCTGACCGGTGCGACAGGGTGTTTGGCGGAGAAGCGACTGTAGACCACCTGCTTGCCGTCGGGCGACCAGGAAGGGAAACGGATATCGCTCCCGGAAGGACCCTTGCTCCCGTCGGCATAGAACACGCCGTGCGCACTCTTGTCGCGCCGGAGCCACGCGACCGCGCCGGACGGCAGGACCGACGGCGCCAGCTTGACTCCCGGACCTGCCGGCACGGGTGTCGGCGCGCCGGCGGCAAGATCGATCTTCAGCAACCGGTCGTCGCCGTCTCCGCTGCCGAAGCGGTTCGACAAGGTATCCTGGGCCGACATGCAATACGCAATCACGCTCGTGCTGTCGGGCAGCCATTTGGGAGTTCCGCAAAAGCCGCCGTGCCCGGAGATGCGCCTGAGGCCCGTGCCGTCGGGACGGATCACGAAGATATCGACCAGATGAAGCCGCTCCCAGCGTCCTTTGCCCGGGGGCGCATCGCTCTCGCGGTCGGAAGAGAATGCAATCCATTTTCTGTCCGGCGACCACGCCGGCCGAAAATCTCCGCCCCGCCCCGATGTGAGCGGCGTTGCTTTGTGCGTGGCCACATCGAGAATCCACAGATTGGCGAATCCGGCAGCGCGCGTCGAAACGAAGACGATCTGCTTCTCGTCGGGAGAGAAGGCCGCCTGATCGTCGAATGCGGGATCGTCGGTGAGCCGTTCCAGGCCGCTTCCGTCTGGATGCATGCGGAAGAGGTCGGCCGAGCCGTCCCGCTCCGACGTAAAGGCGATCCAGTCTCCTTTGGGAGACCACGCGGGATTGTAGTTCACCGATCCCGGCTGCGTGATCGCGCGCTCATCTGTGCCGTCGGCGTTGGCGACGAAGAGGGTTGCCTCGGTCGGCGCGATGCGAACCAGCGCAACGCGATCGGTCGCGCCGCAAATTGCGGACGGGAGTACGAGCCCAACTGCGCACAGAAAGCCGCGAAAAGGAGACACGCGCGCTCCAGGTGTTGACTTTCGGATTGGGGAAGGACGGCGTAAAGGCTACCACTCAACCCGGCCGCGGGGCAAGGCGGCCAAACCATTCCGCCAGCAAGGCGCGGTCACCTCCCTCGCTGCTGCGACAACCCGCACAGCATTGCCCACTTGTCTCTCAATAGATGCTGACGTCGGTATTCGTCATGCCGACGGTGTAGATGAAATGTTGCGACAAGTCGACTGCCGCGCCAACCAGCGGCGGCGCCGAAGCGATCGGGTAAAAGTCTCCAAACGCGACATTCTCGTCGATGAGATCGATGAACAGTCCCATGTGTCCGGCCGGTACGCTGAAGTCCTTCCCGCCGGTGGTGGTCAGCCTTGTGCTTGTCCCCGTCGCCAGATCGACCAGGCTTACGGCTCCTCCGCCCCAGCCGCGGGTATCGGTAATTCCCGTCACCTGCCAGATGGCGGGGACGGAGTTGACGACCAGCGCGCCGCCGTAAGCGGTGTCGGCCACAGGCGACTGGTTGTATGGGCCGCCGAGCGGGATCTTGACGCTGGAGAACTTGTAGGTCGCCTTCGACTGTGTGCTGAGCGGGTGCGAGATGTCGATATAGACGTCCGGTTTGGCCGTGGACGAAGCCTCATCCCAGAAGCCGGTGACAAGGCCGTCGTACGGACCGCCGATTCTGGTGGCGCTTGCCGAGTGCGCGCCTACTGGAATGGTGTAGACGGATGCCGTAGCCTCGACGTCGTCCTCATTTCCGGCGACTACCGGCACGGTGGCGAACTGGAAGATGAGCGTCGAACCGGTCGCGCCGATCCAGCGGTACGACGAATTGGCGGCGACGGCCCCGGTATACAGGAGCCTGGGAGAACCGCCGGTCAGAGGCACCTGATAAAAACTGCTCGAAGCGGACCCAGGAACGATGTAGTAGAAGTTCGCGCTGTCGGCGATGCCGCCTCCGGTGAGCGGCACCGGAGAAGCGACGGTAGCGACTGTCGAGAGAGTCAGCGATCTGGAATCGATTCGATACAGGCGGGAAGACCCCGTCAGCCCGAATACCTCAAAATAGACAACGTCCTGGCCGAATTCGGTGCCGTCTTTGATGGTGGCGTCACCCACCGGAAGGGCCAAAAAGCCGCTCGCCAGCGACTTCGACTCCAGTTGCGCGGAGTAGAGATAGGCCTCGCCGGTCAATACACCGTATGCGACCGCGCCCTTGAACACGCCGTCGTCGTAAAGAGCATTGAATTGGTACGCGGGCAGCGATGTGATCTCCGGCGCTTTGGATGGCGAATCGGTGAAGTGCACCACCTGCTGGACTGTCGAGAGACACCCTTCGGCCCCGGCTGTGCCGATCCCAAGAACGACAAAAAGCGAATCCGGTTCCTTGAGGCTGGTTTGCGCAGAGGCAGCGCCGCAAATCTGCCCCGATGCCGAAGCCAGCGAGAAGCTGCCGATCTGGACCGGCGTGGGAACCGACGAGGTATCGCTCAGGTTCAGGCCGTAGATGTGAGTTTCGCCGTTGGAGCCGGCCGAGGCGTACATCAGCAGATCGGGCGTGAAGTCGCTCACTGTGCTCCCGTACGCATAGGCTGCGCCCAGGATCGTGACTGCCCTGGTGGTGATCCATTTCGGCGCCGGCGAGCTGGTGATTTCATTCGAGGCGATCAGAAACAGGCCGTTGCTGCCTCCCTTTGTTCCCGACTCGGGGTAGGTGAAGTAAGGAATCCAGAATGAGCCGGCGCCGCCGCTGGATGTGTTGGCTGCCCCAAGCGCGCTGACCGTCATAGCGCCGGATACGGCCACGCACAAAACCGTGGCCCTGATTGCCTTCAGCAATTCCCTGCTCATTTTCGACCTCCCCTTGTGTTGGCTTACCGGGAATAGTGCGCCTTCGACCACATGTCGTGTCAAGCTATTCCAATCAAGAACTCGCCCGTGCGGCCATCGATTCGCGACCCAGTAAAGTAACTCGTCCTGAGGGCCCGGTTGAACCCTTCGTGCCGGTTCCCGTCGCGGGAAGCTTCTTTGCACCGCCGGCGGACGCGCTCACTGTGATGACATTTATGTCCTGAACCGAGATTGTTTCCGCGTCATTCCCGTCGTTGCGCGAAACGGTCGCGACATCGTTGACCGAGACCGACTCGTTGTCGGAAACGTTGTTGAGCGGAACGGTAACGATGTCATTGGCCGCAACCGATTCGTTATCGAAGACGTCGATGAGCGGAACCGTTGCGACGTCGATGACCGCGACCGATTCGAAGACGGAATCGTTCACAGCGGCTCCCGCGCTGATGGTGAGCCGGTAGGTTTTGAGAGCATTGTCTCCCAAAGAATCCTTGACCTCGACGACAAGGCTCACGGCCCCTGCCAACGAGGGTGTACCGGAGATCGTTCCAGTTGCCGTGAAGGCGAGGCCGTAATGCGCGAGGTTGCCGGAGACCAGGGACCATTTGTATCCCGTTCCGCTTCCTCCATGGGCCCCGAGTGTCTCCAGGTATTTCTTCTTCAAGGTCGCCGGCGCCAGTGACGCGGGATCGATCGTCAAAGCGGGAAGAATCGTGAGATCGTACTTTGCGGTTGCGACGTTGCCCAGCGAGTCCGTTACCTTGACCGTGACCTCGGCCGACGTCTCCTCCTTCGTCGGCGTTCCGGAGATCGCTCCGGAACGCGAAAGCCTGAGGCCGACGCTGGAAAGCGCTGTTCCCGAGGAGACGCTCCAGACATAGCCCGTCCCGCTTCCGCCGGAGGCCGCGAGCGTGACCGAGTATCTTCCGCCGACGATGCCGTCCAGCAATTTTGCGGTTTCAATCCTGATTGTGGACAGGATCGTAAGGTTATAGCTCCTGGTTGCCGTGTTGCCTTCGGAGTCGGTGACCTTCACCGTGAGCGCTGCCAAGGTCTCAGCTTTGGATGGCGTTCCCGAGATGGCTCCGCCTGGCGAAAGCTTGAGCCCGACAGCCGAGAGCGCCGTACCCGAGGCAACGGTCCAGGTGTACCCGGTCCCGCTGCCGCCAGTGGCCGTCAGCGTCTGCGAATACGCGGCTCCCACCGTGCCTTTCGGCAGAGCAGAGGGGCCGATGGTCCATGGCTTGTAGATGATGAGCTCGATCCGGATGGAGTTGGCGTTGTAATTCCCGTCTCCGGGATAACTGACGGTTACGGTGTAAATGCCTGCCGCGAGAGTGCCCGGCACGGGAATGCTTGCCGTTCCATTGGCGACGAGGAGCGAGCCCGGCCCGAAGGCTTTGCCGGTCACGCTGTAGTTCAGGCCTCCGCTTGGCGGAGCAATTCCGTTGCCTGCAAATTGCCCAGCGATGCTGATTTCGATGGACCCGCTTTGGCCGGTTTCAAGACGGACCGGCTCCGTGGCAGGGCCCTTCAGCGTTACGTTTGCTTCGCCGACCACCACGGCTGCAGACGCATCGGTCAAGGCACTCTCGGCAAAGTTCGTATTGCCCAGGTACTGTGCTGCGTAAGTGTGGGAGCCAACGGTGGGAACACTCACCTTGTAACTGGCCGAGGCGCCGGAGACCGTCGAGTTCGGAGTCAGCGCGGTCGCTCCGTCATAGAAAGTCACGGAACCGGAAGGCGTCGAGCCGCCTGCGTTGGAAGGGCTGATCGCGGCGGTGACGGTTACCGGCTGTCCGTAGACGAGCGGGTTGGCCGATGGCGTGACCGTCAGCCTGGTTGCGGCCTGCGTATTCGTCAGCGCGAACGTGGCCGGAGTGGAAACGCCTGACACCGTTGCGCTGACACTATACGCAGTCGAACCGGCGATCCCGTTGGCCTTTGCTGTTACGGAGGCTTCTCCGTTGCTGCCGGTCACAGCCGTGGTGGAAGACAGGATCGCGCTCGCGCCGGAGGACGGAGCGGCAAAGGTAACCGTGGTATTTGAGACCGGGTTTCCACTCGCGTCGGTGACTTCAACCACCAGTGGATTGCCAAACGACTGGCCGATGGCCGTGCTCTGGCTGCCTCCCGAGACCGGCACAATGGCTGCCGGGAACGAGGACTCGGAGCATGTGTTCGGCGGCGGTGCAACAAATTCGAGAGTGTTTGCCGGCGGGTATCCGCTGCCCGGAAGAATGGCATAGATGTATCCCGTGGCGAGATTCACCACCGGAGGACCGAACGGCGTTGACGAGCCTTGGGCGCCGACAAGCTGGGTCAGTGACGGGCTGCCCGAGCACAGTGGGGAAATGACGCCCAGCGCTGCCGTTTGCGTGCCGTTTGTCCCCTCCCCTGCCCACAGCGCGATCTGGGTCGATTCGGAGTCGTAGTTGAGCTGTGTCCATGGGCCGTTGTAATCGTAGGCCACGGGTTGGGCCACGCTGCTGCTCAGCACGGTCTCAGCCGTGGTCTGCCCCGGGGGCCAGGATGCGCTCGGGTTGAGGTTGAATTCGAGCAGCATGCCAGCCTGCGTGGCGGTCGCGCTGTAAGCGTAGGCGTACACGAGCCCGGCGGCCGTGTTGATGTCCGCCGAGCCGATGGCGGCGTATTGCGCCGTAGCCGCTATGGTGGAAAGGCCCGTGCCCGGAGTGATATCCACGGTGCTGTTGTTGTTCGAAGCACTTTGGGTGTTCTGGAAGAAGCTGAATTTCGTGGTGTCAAGCAGAATGAGGGGAACGGCATCGTTTGTTTTGGTATAGCTCGTATTTTCCATCACCAGCACCAGCGTTCCAGAGCCGTTGTCGAGCAGTGTGCTCACGTAAAGCGGCGTGGCCGTGGTGCTGCCGGAGGTCAGATAGCCCACCACCCATACCAGGTTGCTGGCCGGCGTGGCGCTGTGGGTTGGATCGTAGACAAACAAGCCGGATGTGCCGTAGGTTCCGGCGTTTTCATCCGCGCTTCCGCCCAGATCGTCGATGTAGACCTGATGATTGGAGGGATCGATGACGATGGGACCGTAGGCCACGGAGTAATCGAGGGTGACCTGAGCCGGCGCGGGCAGCAACGACGGATTCCACGGCGCGGCCGGCACAATGTACAACGAGTCGAAGTTCACGCCGAAAGAATTGAGGATGTAGATGTTCCCCTGCGCAACGTCGACGTTCATCTCCACATTCGACTGAGCGGTGGAGGTGATCCTGAGCAGCGGTCCCTGCGTGCAGTTGCCTTGCTGGTCGAGCGATTCGTACGCCGCGTAGAGCGCGCTGCCGGAGATCATGGCGAGATAGATGCGATTGTTCGCCGCGTCGAGAAACACCGCCCCCGATGACACACCGTTGGTTTCAAGACTGGAGAATGCCGGGCATCCCTCGCCGGACAACACGGCTCCGTTCTGCACCAGGCTGAGGGAAGAATCGGTATTGAGGATCGCGCTGTAGAGCAGCCCCGGCGTGCTGTTGGAGTGGATGGCGACGGGATTTGTCTTACCGCTTACCTTGGCCACAAGCGGCATCGTTCCCTGATTGACCTCGAGGTCGACAGCCGGGCTGTTCTCCGGCTGGTTAAGACTGTCGCCGCCAAAGCTGGCGCTGATGGTGTACTGGCCGGCGATGTCCCCGGTAAACGTGCACGGGAACTGCCAGGCGCCATCATTCAGCGTGCCTTGTACGTTCGAACAAAGCGTCGATGAGTTGTTATTGAAAACAGCGGTAAATGTGACCGTGCCGGTGACGGTAGAAGCTGTCGTGGTGAGCGTGGCCGTCGCCGTAATGTTTGCGCCGGTGGTTGCCGGGTTCGGGGTGATATTGGAGATCGCGAGCGACGGGGTGACGGGCGCGGCGAAGACGCCCTGGACGACGTTGCTGGCCAGATTCGTGCTGCCGTCAAATTCCACGGCATCGATGACCGTGTACGCGCCCAGGACCAGGTTCACCGTGCATGGGGAGGTGGTGCAGATCCTGTTGGTGGGGGAACCCATGCCGGGCGGGGAGCCGTCTGTTGTGTAGAAGATCAGGTCGCCGGTGTTCGAGAAGTTGATTGTGACCGGCTGGCCGACCGAAGACTGCGTGAACGTTGGTGTGGGCGTGGGCGTCCACTGCGGTTTGTTGAAAAGCCACAGCAAACCGTTCACGTGGTCGAGCAGATAGGCCGCGTGGTTGGTGGAGTCGACCATGAGATGGCCGCCGCCGTTGTTGGGAACAGACGCCGAGAGCGGGACGGTCCGGGTGGTGGAATCCCATATCTTTACGAATCCGCCGTCACTCGAATCCGAGCCGGAGATCCAGGCCTGGTAGCTCGAGGTATCGGGCTCGGCGTCGAACATGAGCTGGGAGTTTACGCCAGAGGGAAAGACGGGGATGGGCACGGAGGTCAGCGTTTCGTTGTCGGGAGAAACGTTATCCAGCCCGGTCACCATGGCGGCGTTGGAGGAAGGACCGGACAAACTGCCATCGAAATCCGTGACGTAGAAGACGCGATTGAGAGCGTCGAGAGAGACGGTAATCGGGGCCCAGTTGTATTGGAGGTATGCGTAGCCGGATTGCGGCAACTGAAAGAGGTCTTCCAGGTCGAACGACAATGCGAAGAGGGGGTCGATCGAACTCATGCCGGCGGTCAGCAGGCTGCCGGTCTGGGGATCGACGGCGATCGAGTTGGGAATGAAATCGGGCAGAAAGATGGCTTCGTTTTCGGGGAGCGGGACCGTGCTCTCAGACAGCACGCCGGTGATGGAATCGGGCGTCAGCGTAAACAGGTCCTCCACGTAGCCGCTATTCACGTTGCCGCCCTCGCCAACCGCGTAGACCACGTGCGTGCCTGGATCCACGCTGATGGAAGAAACCGGTTCGGCGAGGCCGGTGAGGGTGGGGGTGATCATCGCCGGTGACGTTCCTCCGTGGATGGCGCTCACTGTGGTGGTGGTCGGACCGGCCGCGTAGACCTCGTGGGAAGCCGTATCGACGGCGAGAAGGCTGGCTCCGGCATTGTCGAGAGGCAGCGAGCCGACCAGCGTCCAGGTCGACCCGTCGATGACATAGAGATTGCCATCGGCCGTATTGCTCACATAAATCAGGTTGAGGCCGGGATCGATGGCCAGTGTGAGCGGGGAGGGTGAGCCGGATTGTCCGGCCGCGCCCACCGGAATCGACGCGAAGATGCGCTCATAGCCCTGGACAAGGTAGTTCGATCCGGTGTTGATGACGTTGACGTTGTTGGCTCCCGAGACGTAGAAGAAGTCGCCCGTGAGAGGATTCAGCACTCCCTGCAAAGAGCCGAACTGCACGCCGGAGTTCTGCGGAACGCTCGCATTCACCCGCTGAAGCGTCGTTGGTCCGGGCACGATGCCGTGAAGAAAGCGGACACGCTGATTCTCCGAATCCGCAAAAAAGACGTTGCCCGACGAATCGATCGTGATGCCGTCGACGCCGTTTACCTCCGCGCTGGTCGCCAGCCCGCCATCGCCGGAATAGCCCGGCGTACCCGTGCCGGCGAGGACGGTGGTGTCGCCCTCGGGCGTTACCTCATCGACATACGAGGTATAATCGCCCGGTCCTGTGGCCTGAGAGATGAGAAAATTGCCGTTGCTCTCCACGGCGAGTCCGCCGACGTTGAAGAAGACATTGTTCGCCGAGACACCCGCGGTGTTCCTGGTGATGTTCTGAATGCTGCCGGCATTGAGAAGAGGCGTGCCGAGCCACTCTTCGCCCGCCTGTGCGGCCTGGATGGCGAACAAATCGCCGCTGTTGGGATCGACCGCGAGGGCCGGGTAGGCCTGGTCGAGGGCATTGGAGACGAGAGTTGTCCAGGTGCTGGACGAAGATGGGAGCTCCTGGATCTGGCTGAAAAGCCCGCTGTCCGACGCCTCGTTATAGTACGAGCTGACATAAACATTCCCAGAGGAGTCGCAGGCGAGCGCAACCGGATAGAGCGGCCCGGCTCCAGGCACGCCGCCGATTGACGGTAGCAGCGAAATCGCTCCGCCGGAGGAGACTTCAAAGACATTACCTTCCGCAGGCAGGAGCTTCGCCGGGGGGGTTGGTTTGGGGGGACACGGTTGCTGATCCGTCCCACCACAAGGCAGGCCAAGGTTGATGCCGTAAGTGGCGATGAACAGGCTGTTACCGTCATTGTAGAAGGCAAGCGAGACCGGATATGCAAACGTGGTGCTGGTGGGCGTAGACCCCAGGCTGTCGATGCACGTCCCCAATTCGCCCGCATAAATGCTGGTCTGGCCGTTCTGGGTCTTCCAAACCACGCAGTTGTTCGTGTCCGCGGTGTAGATGATCGCTCCCGTTCCGGAGCCGCTGACCGCGACGCCGGTGGGCAACTGCAGCGAATCGCCGTTGGCGGGGCCGTACAGTCCGGGTCCGACCAGCGTGGTGATGATGTCCTGTCCGAAGGCTGTGCAGGCGCAGACCAGGAGGGGCAGCACGGCGAGGACAGCGTGGATGCCCAGCGAGGCAGTCACGGTCGCGCGCGGGTCCGCTTCGGCATCACGAATTGGCTGCGTCTGTTTACCCATGTGTCTTCCTCCTCGCTTGTTCGCGCACCGCATGGGTTTGCGCGCTCGCGGAGATTACTGGAAGGTGATCGCGACCGACACGTTAATCATCTGGTTGGCCAGAATGCCGGTGATTTCAAAGGAGTTCTCGCCGCTGGCGCCGGCGTCGAGGCGGTTGCTGCCGGAAGCGCCGAAGGCGCCGGCGCTTGCGCCCGGGCGGCAGGCCAGGCGAGGCTCACGGCGAACGACACCGGAATGAGCGCCCATGACCTGATCGCGCTGCTGAAAACGAAAGGTTGACAAAGCGGCAACGCTTTCCAGGATGCTCGCATGAGGATTCTCCTTTGCCGACACATTCGACGGGTTCAGACCCTGCCGAACTTCCGGCCAATTTATGGAGCATGGTGAAGGAGAGTCAATGGACCGAATCTGACTTCTGTCTGAACTGTTTCTGAACATCCAAGAACCTGAAAGAACGAGGTTTATCGATAGCTTCTTCGTCCCGCGCGAAACAAACTGTGCTATTGTTATGACCAAAACAGGGTTTGGAGTCTGGCCTGCTCTCCTGGGAGTTCCAGCCCGCTCTTTTGCTGCTCTGGCCTGGTCTGGTGTGTAATGGCATCCACTCCGACCTTGATCTCGTATCGCTTTGGTTCTTTCGAGCTCGACCTGCGCTCCGGCGAATTGACGAAGAACGGCCGGCGGATCCGCCTGCAGGAAAAGCCTCGCAGTCTGCTGATGGCGCTCGCCGAGCATCCGGGCGAAGTCATCACGCGCGCCGATCTGCACGAGCGCTTATGGCCGGGAGATACCTTCGTCGCCTTCGAGGACGGCCTGAATACGGCCATGCGCAAGTTGCGCGATGCGCTGGACGATAACTCCCAGGCGCCGCGTTATATCGAGACCGTGCGCGGGCGAGGCTACCGCCTTGTAGCAGCGATCGAACCGGTCATCGCGGAAAACGGGCGAACGCAGGCCGTTCAATCCGGGCAGGCAGAAGATGTGGAGGTTGCCGTCTCATCGACTGCGCCAGCGGACGCTCCGGTTGTTACTCCCGCCGCTTCTCCGTGGCTTTCATCGCGTGGCAAAACGGCCGCTGCCTTTTTCCTTGGTTGTCTCGTCGCCGCGGGCGCCGGAGGCCTGTGGTACTGGCTCGCGCACGCGCGTCCCGTGCTTTCCTCGGGCAGCCACGACCCGATTCTGGTTTCCGATTTCGAGAATCAGACCGGCGATCCGCGATTCGACCGCGCTTTGGGCACGGCATTCAGCGTGAGCCTTCAGCAGTCGCGAGCCGTCAGCATTTACTCGCGTCTGCAGACGCAGACGGCCATGCGCATGATGAAGAGGACGGACGTCGAGCCGATTACCGCGGCGGTCGGACGGGAGATCTGCCAGCGGGAAAACCTGCACGCGCTGCTGGTTCCCGGCATCACGCGCGCCGGCCACGAGTATCGGGTGACGGCCCTGCTGATCGATCCCTCGACTGGCGTCGCGATTCGATCCTACGCCGAATCGGCCCGCGATCCGGACCACATCCTCGATGCGCTGGACACGATTGCCAGCCGGATACGCCGGGATATGGGCGAGTCCCGCTATGAAATTCACCAGAATCACCGCCCGCTGCCCCAGGTAACCACGTCGTCGATGCAGGCGCTCGAAGACTACGTCGAGGCCGCGGAGTCGTTTGGCAAAGGACGCATCCACGATGCCAATCGCATGTACCACGCTGCCATTGCCGCGGACCCGGGCTTCGCCATGGCCTGGGCCGGGCTGGCGTACATGGATTACAGCTTCTACGTAAATCGCCCGGACCTGGGAGAAAGCGAATTCCGCACCGCGCTGTCGCTTGTGGGGCGGACGACCGAACGCGAGCACGCGTGGATCGAGATGCGCTATGCCGAAAGCCAGGGCCGCATCGACGACGCGCTCCGGCTATACCGGCAGTTTTTGCAGAGCTACCCGGGCGACTGGACGGCGGAGTATTCCTACGCGCGGTTGCTTCGCATGCACGGTCACGCGCAGGAGGCCGTGCCGATCTACCAGCAACTGATTCCGCAGCAATCCGAGAATGCCGCAACCTGGGTGGAGCTGGCCACTGCGTTCGCCGATCTCGATCAATGGAACGACTCGATCAAGGCCTATGAAAAAGCCTTCTCGGTGGATCCGTCGCAGCTCTCGAATGCCGATTTCAATCATGAGTATGGCGTCACGCTCATTCGCGCCGGGAACGATGCGAAGGCGGAGGAGGTCTTTTCGGCGCTGCTGGGAAAACCCAATTCCTACCCCTATGGGCTGCGGTCCCTGGCGCTGCTGGACATGTACCACGGCAAGTTCGAGTCGGCGCGTAGCAGGATGATGCTGGCACTGGGAGCCTCGCATGATGCATTCGCCGTGGCGCGCATTCGTTACTGGCTGGCGGCGATTGCCGAAGCCGAGGGCAATCACCGCGAGGAAATCGCGCAGCTCGACCGCGCCATGGCCGAATTCGATGCTCTGGGCCCCAAGGTGGAATATGGCGCGATCGTTGGACAGGCGTATGCCCGCGCCGGCGAAGCAAAGAAGGCGAAGCAGATTCTGGACAAGATTGCTCCGATTGCCAATGACCGGATCGAAGACCAGGCGGCGTATCTTGCTCTGCTAAAGGCAGAGGTTGCCGCCGCGCAGGGGGATCTGAATGCGGCTTTGCAGTTCCTGAAGCCTCCGGCGGCTGGCGACAGCAATGCCACGGCCGTGGTTACACGCGAGGCGCTGGCGCACATATACCAGATGATGGGCAATCGCGACGATGCCATCTTCTGGTTTTCGCAGTTTCTTCGAGACGGTCCGCCCGGCTGGGAGCCGCAGCGGTACTGGTTCGAGGCGGAGTACACCCTGGCCGAGGACTACGAACTGAAAGGCGACCGGACCGGAGCGATTCACGGCCTGAGCGAATTACTGGATCCCTGGAAGGGCGCGGACAGCAGTCTGCCCCTGCTCAAAAAAGCGCGTCTGCTCCGCGATCGCGTGGTGACACCGCGTTGAGATGGCATCGCCGCCTGTTTCCGGTGAATCGTGCCGATCGGTTCGCGGAGTCGCTGGCTGTTTTCCCCCTGGAAAAGACCGGCCCGCGGTCGAAGCCAGCAAGAGAATGTGAAAGCCTTCGGGTTTTCTGGAGGATTTCGCTTCCTGTGCAGTTGTGCCGGGTTCCCGGCCGGGCGATGCAGGCCAAACCTCGTCGGCGAAAGTTAACGGTTCACGCTGACGACCATCCCTTCATATCTGCCGACTTTTTTATTACCGATCCCCGTGCCGGGCGAGCCAAATTCAGGGTTCATTGCGGGCAGGATCAGGCCAGCCATGACGTGATGGCGGAATTCCCGATGTGGCCGGAGGCAGGCGAGGAGAGCATCTTCTCCCCGGAAGCAGGGAAAAAACCTGTCAGTTGCATCCTGGGAACTGCCTGAAGCCGCGGCCAGAACCCAGGAATTCCCAGAAATGAAATTTTCCCGACGGTTTGTAGAATTCCGGTCTGGCCGTTCGTCGTGATAGTGAAGGCCGGGGAAGACGACCCGTGAGTTCCCCGACTCGCCGACAGACCGCTAAACCCGAAAACAAGCCACCCAACCATCGCCCAACCCAAAGGAGATTTCGCAATGCGATTCATGGTCATCGTCAAAGCAACCCCGGAGTCAGAAAAAGAAGGCGCCCTCCCCGATCCACAGCTCTTGCTCGAGATGGGCAAGTACAACGAAGAGCTCATGAAGGCTGGCGTCCTGCTCGCCCTCGATGGCCTCCATCCAAGCTCCAAAGGCGCACGCGTCAGATTCTCCGGCAAGTCTCGCACTGTCATCGACGGCCCCTTCACCGAGGCCAAGGAGCTTATCGCCGGCTACTCGATCCTGCAGGTCAAGTCCCTCGAAGAGGCCATCGAGTGGGTCAAGCGCGCCCCCAACTGCAACCCCGCCGGCGACTCCGAAGTCGAAATCCGCCGGATCTTCGAGATGGAAGACTTCGCGCCCGTCCTGTCGGAAGAGCAGATCCAGCACAAGGCGGAGCGCCGGGCTGAGCTGCCGAATCAGACCGTCAACAAGTAGCCGCAGTTGCATCCGTGGATCGAAAGGTGGTGTGATCGGTAGCAGTGTCCGCTACCGATCCACATCGCGCCACAAATCAAGCCCTGCATCGCACCATCGAAGCCGTCTGGCGCATCGAGTCCACACGCCTCATCGCCGCGATTGCCCGCGTCACCCGCGATATCGGCATTGCCGAAGAGCTGGCGCAGGACGCGCTCGTGACTGCCCTGGAAGTTTGGCCCGAGGAAGGCATCCCTGACAATCCCGGGGCATGGCTGATGACCGCGGCCAAGCGGCGCGCGCTCGATTATCTGCGTCGCGGCCAGATGCTCGCACAAAAGCACGAAGAGATTGCCCGCGAGCTGGAATTCCAGCAGCAGCAGCTTGGAGACGCGCTGGAGCGGTCGCTGGATCAGGTGATCGACGATGACGTGCTGCGGCTCATCTTCACCGCGTGCCATCCAATCCTGCCCATGGAAGGACGCATCGCGCTCACCCTGCGCCTGATCGGCGGCCTCACCACAGAGGAGATCGCGCGTGCGTTTCTGGTGCCGGAAAAGACGCTGGGCCAGCGGATCTCGCGCGCCAAGAAGACCCTCTCGGAGGCACACGTTCCCTTTGAGACGCCGAGCGGGGACGAGTTGCGCCGCAGGGTCGAGTCCGTGCTCATGGTGGTCTACCTGATCTTCAACGAGGGATACACAGCGACCTCGGGCGATGAATGGATGCGCGCCGCACTCACGGAAGATGCGCTGCGCCTCGGCCGCATCCTGGCGCAGCTTCTCCCCGGCGAATCGGAAGTCCATGCGCTTGTGGCATTGATGGAGTTGCAGGCATCGCGCACTCGCGCGCGCCGGGGCAGAAACGGCGAGGCCGTCCTGTTGCTGGATCAGGACCGCTCGCTGTGGGACTACGCGCAGATCCAGCGGGGAATGACGGCGCTCGAGCAGGCGCAAAAACTGGGCGGGGGCGCTAAACCCAACGCGTTGCAGGCAGCCATTGCCGCATGTCACATGCGCGCCCGCACCGCAGAAGAGACAAACTGGGACCGCATCGTTCTTCTCTACGACGCGCTCATGCAAGTCAGCCCGTCTCCCATCGTGGCGCTGAATCGCGCGGTCGCCGTCGGCATGGTCCAAGGCCCGGCCGCGGGACTCGACGCACTCGACGCTGCCGCCACTCTCGCCGATGGCTCTGCTTTGGCCGAGTACCACCTCTTTCCCAGCGTTCGCGGAGATCTGCTGATGAAGATGGGCCGGCTTTCCGAGGCGCGGGAAGAAATCGAGCGCGCCATGGCCATGACGAAGAACCTGCGGGAACAGGAATTGCTGGCGAACAGGCTGAAGCAGATTGAGAAGGCTGCCTTATCAGCTTAGGCGCGGTTCAGTTCTTTGAAACGGATTTCAATCACGCGACCCATCATGCCATCTATGGTGCCCGGAGGGGGACTTAAACCCCCACGGCCTGTGAAGGCCTGCGGATTTTAAGTCCATTCTGTTTGCGCATATCTATTTGAATTTAACATAGTTACCATTCTTCGACGTCGGAAGTGTGAAAGCGAGTGTGTAAGTTTTCGGTTCTTGCTGCGGATTCACCGACTTTAACCGCAACGCGCCACGCAAGCACCGGTATTGAGCATGCAGAGGTCAGGGATTTGTGGGGA
>JASHQQ010000058.1 GCA_030039035.1 Acidobacteriaceae bacterium
TTCTTTTACACCATGGGCGAGACGCAGATGGGCCGCTACCGATTCTCGAGCTGGACGCTGCACATGGCCAGCATCATCATCTTCAGCACGCTGTGGGGCATTGCGCTGAAGGAGTGGAAGGGCGTGAGTGCGCGGACCAAGACGCTGGTGTTTCTGACGTTGCTGACGCTGGTCGGGTCGACAGTGATCGTGGGTTATGGGAATTATTTGGGGCTGCAGCATTAGGACAGTTTAAGAAATAGTGTGTACCTTGAATCCTTGCCCAAGGTCGCCGCTCCCTGCTGGTCGCGTCGACTCAGCGATCTCTCTTCGTCTACAGAATTTCTTAAACTGCCTTAATCCCCGGGTGCACGGGTAAAGCCTGGCGGCTCGCCGCAATCGATGCCGAGCAATCCAATATCAACCGGACTGAGCGAAGACGGGCGCGACGAGCGCGCCCGGCAAAGTCGAAGGATCTGCGGTTCGGAGTCAATTCGCAAACCGATGCTCAATCGATCGTCTGCTCTACCTTGAGATCGCGCGACGATCCGCCCACGCTTACCGTGCGCTTGCCTTTCGCGAGCTCCCACTTCTGGTTTGCGGTGGACCAGTACTGCAGTTGGCGCAACGCCACGTGCAGGGTGACCGTCTTTTCCTGTCCGGCGTTGAGATGAATGCGGTCGAAGGCTACGAGAGCGCGCACCGGGAATTCGACGCCGCTCGGGATATCGGCGGGAGCCCCGAGATACACCTGCGGCACTTCGTCGGAATCTGCGTTGCCGGTGTTCCTGATGCCGACCTTCACGTCGAGCCCGCCATCCGCGGCTTTGGCAACTCGCAGGCCGGAGTAATCGAATGTGGTATAGCTCAGCCCGAAGCCAAATGGAAAGAGCGGCTCCATGCCCTCCTTGTCGAACCAGCGATAGCCGACATTCACTCCCTCGCTGTAGGTCGTCTTGCCGTCCACGCCCTTCACCGAGCGCTCGGGATACTTGGGATCGGTGGCCGGATAGTCTTCGAGGCGCTTGCCCCAGGTGACAGGCAGCCTGCCGGCAGGGCTCGTCTTGCCCAGCAACAGGTTCGCCGTCGACCAGCCGCCTTCATCGCCGGGCCACCACATCTCGAGGATCGCCTTCACCTTGTCGGCCCACGGTAGCGCAACCGGCTGGCTCGTGTTGAGCACGACAATCGTGTTGGCGTTCACGGCGGCGACGTCTTCGACCAGTTTGTCCTGGTCTCCGGGCAGGCCGAAGACGGGCGTGAGTCTCGTCCAGACGAAGACCACGGCGACCTTGGCGTTTTTCGCGGCATTGATCGCAGCTTCGTGATCCGCAGTGCGCTGCTCGGGCGTATACCAGTTGAGCCGCACCTGAACGGGCGAATTCGACGAGTCGGGCGTTGTTTTGATCTCGATCTGGTGCGGTCCGGCGGTCAGTTCGACCGACCGGCGCACATTGTCGAGGCCGTCCGTCGTTGGCACCACATTGTCCTGGTTGGCCTGCAAAATGTCGCCGTGCACGCCGCCCTGGAAGGCGCCGGTGCGAGCCAGCGGCTTGCCGTCGATATCGATGCTGGCGTTGGTTCCGAGCGCCTGCAGATAGATCCAGTAGTCGCCGGCGTGGGGCGGCGTCAGAGTGCCGCTCCAGGTGATCGTCGAGTTGGACGGAAGCGCGTTGCCGCCTTTCACCGTGAAGTTCAACTGCTCGTCGCTTGCCGGCTCTGCACTGCCGCCGCTCGTCGTCCGCAGCAGGCCCGGCTTGCCGTCGTGGCCGAGCGCGCCGGCGGGAACCGGTGTGCCGGTCATGTCGTCGTTCACCGCGAACTTGATGTTGTCATCGCCCGAAATCTTCTTCATCGCGTCGAAGGGACCGACCTGGCGCTCAGGCAGACCAACCGACCGTTCGCCGTTGATGCCAATGGAGTCCACCTGCCCGGCAGTCGGGCCGATGAGCACGACGGAATCGAGGTCGCCGGCTCTTAACGGCAGCGCGCCGCCTTCGTTTTTCAGCAACACAGCCGCTTCTTCGCCCGTCTTTTCGATGACCTTCGCGTTGGGTTCGATATCCTGCGCGGTCACGTCATGCTTCTGCATGCCGTCCATGTAGCCGAAGTGGACAATCTCGTAGAGTACGTGGCCGGCGGCGCGCGTGACGGTCGCCTCGCTCACCGTGCCGTCCTTCAACGCTTCCGGCATCTTCTCGGGATTCAGTTTCACGCCGAATCCGCCTCCGCCTCCGCCAAATCGGGCCGGTGGAGGCTCTTCGGGAATATGCCCGCCAAACATATTGGCGACGGCAGCCCCGGCTGCGCGCGGCGGCGGGGGTGGCGCAGCCGGTTCGGAATCGAAGAAGGAAGGAATCGAGAAGCCGCCCATCCGCACCGATCCCGGCATCTCCATGTCGAGGCCTTCGTTGATGAAGCTGACGGCGTGCGTCGCGCCCCAGTCCGACGTGACGAAGCCCTTGAAGCCGAGCTGATCGCGCAGAATCGTGGTCAGCGTATCCTTGTTCCCGCAGGCATAGGGACCATTGACCTTGTTGTACGAGCACATGATCGACGAGACGCCGGCTTTCACCGCCGCATCGAAGGGCGCCACGTAGACCTCGTGGAGCGTCTGGTCGTCGACAAAGATGTTGGAGGCGTTGCTGTCGTAGGCGACATAATGTTTCACCTGCGCCATGACGTGCTGTGATTGAATGCCCCGAATCTCGGCCGCGCCCATCTGCGAAGTAAGAAATGGGTCTTCGCCGAAGGTGTTATAGCCGCGCCCGAACTCGAGATCGCGGTCGATGTTTACGAAAGGCTGAAGTGCGACATCGATGCCCAGCGAGCGAGCCTCGCGGCCGATGACGAGTCCGTTCTCTTCAGCCGTTTTCACGCTGAAGGTGGCGGCTACGCCCATGGTTGCCGTTTCGCCCTGCGACGGATGGCGCGTGAGCACGCCCGGCGGACCGTCGGCGAAGCGCAGTCCGGGAATGCCGAGCCGCGGAACGCCCGCCATGTAGCCGGCCTGCCCCTGATACACCGCCGGGTCTTCCTTCGTTCCGTGGATGAGCGTGAGTTTCTCTTCGAGCGACATCTGGTTCAGGAGCTTGTCCACTCGCGCGTCGCCCGTGACGGCGGGGACGTTCTGCGCGCGCGCCGACGCGGCATAAAATGCCAATGCCGCGAACAACGCGGCCCACACTGCGGCACACG
This sequence comes from Acidobacteriaceae bacterium, assembly GCA_030039035.1. Taxonomy (GTDB): domain Bacteria; phylum Acidobacteriota; class Terriglobia; order Terriglobales; family Acidobacteriaceae; genus Telmatobacter. Next base: position 3,178 of record JASHQQ010000058.1, read on the forward strand.
ATCCTGTTCTCTGTCGTGAGTTCACCGTTTGGCCCCCTTTTTGTTTTTTCTGACGGACCGCATGGAACCGGAGACGCAGACATTTTCCGTGCGTTTCGATTCGAACCGCGGATAAAACGGTTCAGCGCCGCCGGCACGAAACAGAGAAGTGTAGACCATGGGCCGGCTACGTGAAAACCGGAATTGCCGACACGTCTGTTTCGTGTTGCGTTTCAGAACGGATTCATCAGGGAAGCGGCAGCTCGCCGTGCAGTCCCGAGGCAATCAGGTCGTCGCGCAGTTTCCCGATGGTCGTGAATTCCATGGCGCGAATGCCCAATGCGCGCGCGCCCTCCACATTCGCGTGGCGGTCGTCGATGAAGAATGTTTCTTCGGGCCGGGTACCGAGCTTGCCGAGCAAATAACGGTAGATCGCCGGATCCGGCTTGACCAGGCCAAGCTGAAAGCTCCACACGAGCACATCGAAGCGCGGCAGCCAGTCGAAGTGCTTCTCGAGGCTGGCCAGAACCGAGTCGCCCATATTGGAGAGGATTCCCGTGAGCAGCCCGCGCTTCTTCAGTTGTTCCTGCCAGGCCAGCATCGCGGGATTTTGCGTGGTCCAATGGAGCGCGTCCAGCCGGTTCAGCTCCTCCACAACGGATTCATCCAGTGGAAGGCCCGCTTCGCGGACGAAGTCTTGCCAGAAACGAAGACCGCTGAGTTTGCCCTCGTCGTAGGCGAGCCGGTCGGCCCAATAGAGCGCCTCGAATCGCTCGACCGGCAAGCCTGTGATGCGCACCATGGCGGCGTGCGCGTCCATGTTGGGCTGACCCGAAAGCACCATGCCAAAATCGAAGACGACCGCGCGCAAACCCAATCTTCCTCCTGCCGGCATGCCTGTATGGTTGAACAGGAGGCCTGTGGATATTGTGCATGATGCGCAAGGCGGGCCGCCGGTCGCAGGCAAATGCCGATGCGCTTTTCGAAGAGAACGGATTGGAACACGGAAGAGAGCGGGCTGGCGCGCGCGCACCGGCTGCGGGCGGCCGCCGGATTGCCCATCGCCGATCTGACCTCGTCGAATCCCACGCGATGCGGATTCGGCTACGATGCGCAATTGCTGAGCGCGTTGACCGGTCCCAGGGCCCTCGACTACGATCCGCAACCCAAAGGCAGCCTTGTCGCGCGGAGGGCCGTGTGCGGCTACTATGCGGATCATGGGGTGAGCGTCGATCCGGACCGGATCGTGCTCACCACCAGCACCAGCGAGGCCTACGGCTTTCTCTTCCGCATGCTGTGCGATCCGCGTTGCGAGATCCTGGTGCCGCAGCCGGGCTACCCGCTCTTCGATTTTCTTGCCGACCTTGACGATGTGCGCCTCACGCACGCGCCATTGATCTACGACCACGGCTGGCAAATCGACCCGGAGGGTTTTCGCCGCGCCATCACGCCGCAGACACGCGCCATCGTTGTCGTTCACCCCAACAATCCCACCGGGCACTTCACCAAGCCATGGGAGGCAGGGGAACTGGCGAAGTTGTGCCGCGAATTCGATCTGTCACTGATCGTCGATGAGGTTTTTCTCGACTACGGGTTCGAAATCGCCGGTGAGAGCTTGTCTGCGGGGATGGAGGGTGTGCCGGTCTTCGTGGTCAGCGGGCTGAGCAAGATCGCCGGGTTGCCGCAGATGAAGGCGGCCTGGATCGTTGCGTCGGGGCCGGATTCGGCGCGAGCGCTCGATCGCCTTGAGGTGATCGCCGACACGTTTCTCTCGATGAATGCGCCGGTGCAGTGTGCGCTGCCGGCATGGCTCGCAGGCCGCGTGGCAATTCAGGAACAGATTCGCCAGCGCACGGCGGCGAATCTGCGCGAGCTCGACCGGCAACTGGGCGGGCAGAAGGCAGTGAGCCGCCTGAATGTCGAAGGCGGATGGTACGCGATCCTGCGCATTCCGGCCATTCGGCCCGATGAGCAGACGGTTCTGGCTCTGCTCGATCGTGGAGTCTGGGTTCATCCCGGATACTTCTTCGGTCTGCCCGAATCCGGCTGGCTTGTGTTGAGTCTGTTGACAGCTCAGGCCGGCTTTTCTGCCGGAGTTGAATCCCTGATCCGGTATGTTGTCAGTCAAGGAGAAGACTAGTGTCCCGTAATCTGAGGTTCGCACCATGGTTGGGGTTGTCATCCTGAGCCGCGGGCGAAGGATCCGCGGTTGTTTCTTCATGGTCTCGGGTGGAACCCTGTTCCTTGCCCGACTGCGGTTGAATCCTCCGCCTCACGCAAAGGAATTCTGTGACACCACACGATGTCGGTGGAAAGGAAATGAATGACCGGTGCGCGCCGCGACGGACTCTATCTGCTGCTGCTGGGAAGCATCGTCTTCGCTCTCCTGGGGAGCGCGCTGGAGAGCGCATCGCCTGTTTCGATGGTTGACTTCAAGGTGGTCTATTACAGCGCTCGGTGCCTGCTTCGGCACGGCGATCCGTATCGGCAAAGCGACCTGTTGCGCGTTTATGAAGAAGAGGGAGGCGCACGGTCCGGCGATAATCCCAAGATCCGGCAGATCGTCACCCAGTACATTTACCTGCCCACCGCGTTTCCATTCACGATTCCTTTTGCGCTGCCCGGCTTTGGCCCTGCGCACCTTCTATGGATGACCCTCACCGCCGCCGGCTTCATCTTTGCATCGTGGCTGACCTGGGAACTCGGGGCGCAATTTGCGCCCGCGTTGTCCGGCGCCCTGCTGTGCTGTTTTCTCGCCGGGAGCGAGCTGCTTCTGATTTCGGGAAACGCGGCAGGCATCGTCGTCAGCCTTTGCGTGGTGGCGGTCTGGTGTTTCCTTTCCGACCGGTTTGTCGCCGTCGGAGTGGTCTGTCTGGCGCTGGGGCTCGCCATCAAACCGCAGGATGCCGGCCTCATCTGGATCTACTTCCTGCTCTCAGGCGGAGTCCACCGCAGGAGAGCGTTGGCCACGTTGGCGGTGGCGGCTGCCATCGGGCTGCCCGCCGTCGCATGGGTCTGGCACATTTCACCGCATTGGATCGCGGAGATGAGAGGGAACCTTGCGGCTCTCTCCGCGCACGGGGGCATCAGCGATCCCGGTCCGTCCTCCTCCGGGTCTCACGGCCTGAGCGCCATCACCGATCTGCAGGGCGCCCTCAGCTTTTTCCGGGACGATCCACATTTTTACAACCCGGTCAGCGATCTCATCTGCGGCGCGCTGTTTCTCGTCTGGGCCTTCAAGACCGTGCTTACGCGCTGGTCCGTGACGTCGGCCTGGCTCGCGCTGGCCACGATTGCGGCGCTCTCGCTTTTGCCCGTCTATCACCGCCAGTACGACGCAAAGCTTCTGCTGCTTATCGTCCCCGCCTGCGCCATGCTCTGGAAAAAGGGTCGTCGATGGAAATGGCCCGCGGTCCTCGTGAGCACCGCAGGCATCCTGCTGCTCACCGACCTGCCCTGGGCAATTCTCATCCAGGTCATCAACAGTTTTCCACTGCCCAACAAGGGATGGGGAGGCGAACTGATTCTCGCCCTGCAGGTGGTTCCCATCCCGCTGGTTCTGCTGGCAAATGCAATCTTCTTTTTGTGGGCTTATGTGCGATTCGACATCGTCGAAGGGAGATCGTCCGGCTCCGCGAGGGAGGGCAGCGGGACCTGAAATGTCGATTCGGAATAGTATTGCCGGCCGACTTTCCGGCCCGACGCCCCGAAACGGGAGATGCGAACGATCCCCCATTTGTGCGCGGCGAAACTCAATGTTGTGCCAAGGACTCCCAGCCCATACTTCACGCTGCGCTTGAAGTTAATCGAAGACGCTTCCTTGAAGTACTTTGTCGGGCACGAGATCTCGCCGATGCGGAAGCCGAACATCACCGCCTGGGCGATCATCTGGTTGTCGAAGACGAAGTCGTCGGAGTTCTCGAGCAGCGGCAGCGTCTC
>JASHQQ010000352.1 GCA_030039035.1 Acidobacteriaceae bacterium
AACAGAGCCGTCAGCACGCTCACAGCAAGCGTGAAGCCAAGCACCGCGCCGTTGGGCCGCACCGCAAGAAGAATCGGCGTCTGCGCATGGCGCAGCAGGGCCATCAGCGCGCTCGTGCCGCCGTAAGCCGCAGCCATGCCCAGCGCTCCGCCCAGCACGCCCAGCAGAATGCTCTCCGTAAGCAACTGCCGGACCACGCGCAGCCTTCCCGCGCCCACCGCCATGCGAACCGCGATCTCCTTTTCGCGGGCGGCGGCGCGGGCAAGCTGCAGGTTGGCCACATTGGCGCAAGCCACGAGCAATAACAGGGCAACGATCGCCATCACGACGAACAAGGGCTTTGAAAATCTCTGGCGCAGCGCGGCCAGCCCCTGGCTGCCCGGATCGAGGCGCAACTTCGACTGGAGCGTCGCTTGCCGGACCGCGGGCGAGTCGAAAGGCAGACCGGCGAACGACGCCGCGGTTTCGCGCATCGATTGCGCAAAGACGGGCGCGAGCGCGGCCAGCGCCTGTTGGCTCCTCACGTCCGGCTGCAGCCGCCCCATCACGAACAGCCAGTTTCGGAATGGCGCCTTCAGTACGTCGACAGGAGTGCCGGAATCGGCAAAATCCTGCCGCACCAGCGTGACGGTGGTGAGCGGCGTCGAGACGTCGATGCGCTGGCCGGCCTGCAAACCGAAAAACTCGGGCGCGGTGACGCCGACAATCGTGAACGGCGCGTTGTTGAGCAGGATCTTCTTGCCGACAACGTTGGGATCGAGCGCGAAGCGCGTGCGCCAGTAGTCGTAGCCAATGACGGCGACCGGGCTTTGCCCGGCAACGGATTCGTCGGCCGGCAGAATCGTGCGGCCGAGGATCGCCTTCACTCCGAGAACGGAGAAGTAGCTGCCCGAGACGAGCTGCCCGTTGGCAAGTCCGCTTTGCCCATCCACTTCCAGATCCATGTCGTAAAGTCTGCGGAAAGCGAGAACGCCCTCCAGCACCTGCGTCTGCTCCTCGAACAACTGGAACGACCGGTACGAGAACTGGTCGCCGACCCCGATGGCCGGGCTGATTGCTTTGAACTCCACAAGTTGTTCCGGATCACGCACCGGCAACATCTTCATCAGCGCCGCATCGATCAGGCTGAAGATCGCCGTGTTCGCCCCGATGCCCAGCGCCAGCGTGATCAGCGCCACCGCAGTGAACCCCGGCGTGCGCAAAAGCTGCCGGAATCCATAGCGTACGTCGGCCCAAATGCTCGCGAGAGTCAGCGGCGCGTCGGCATGGGCCACGCGCTCCCGCATCGACGCAGGATTGCCGAAACGCAGCAGCGCATCGCGGCGCGCCTCTTCGGGAGTCATTCCAGAGGCGATGTTGTCCGCCGTGCGCAGCTCGATGTGCGCGCGCAGCTCGTTATCGATTTCGCGAACGGCACGCTCGCGCGAAAACAGGTTGGCAAACCGGCGAAAGATCGCCATCGGAGCTCCTTTATCCGGCTGTCGAAGCGTTCATTCGCGGCGTAGCGCCTGTACGGGATTGACCGACGCCGCGCGCGCGGCGGGAACCAATCCCGCCACCGCGCCCACCAGCAGCAGCAGGACCGTAGCCGCGCCGAACGACCTGAAACTCCCCATTCCGAAATCCGCAAACTCGTGCCGCACCAGCGCGAATGCCGCGACCGAAACCACAACGCCGATACCGAGGCCGATCGTCACTCGCACCATCGCATCGCGAAGAATCAGGCTCAGTACCGAGCCCCGCTGCGCGCCGAGAGCCATGCGAATGCCGACCTCCTGCGTGCGCTGCGCGGTCAGGTAACTGATCAATCCGTAAATGCCGACCATGGCCAGCAAAAGGGCCAGTGCGGCGAACGCCGCCAGCATCCACACGATGAGCCTGCGCCCGGCCAGCGAGTCGGCGACCATCGTCTCCAGCGACGTCTCGGTGCTCACGGCCTGCGACGCGTCAATCGCCGCCACAGCCTGCTTCATCGGTGCGGCCATCCGCATCGGATCTCCATCCGTGCGCACCAGGAAATCGGCAAGAATATTGGTGCCCTGCGCGAATGGATAGTAGCGCATGCCGTCGCTGGTGTCTTCTTCCAGCGAGCTCAGCCGCACCGTGCCGGTCACTCCGACAATCAGCGCCGGACGATTCCCGCCGTCGCATGCAAAGGAAATGTGTTGCCCGATCGGATTCTGGTTGGGCCAGTACTTCTTCGCCAGGCGCTGATCGATGACGGCGACGGGTGCGCTGTCAGCCGTGTCCGTCGCAGCGATCCAACGGCCGGCGAGCAGCGGAATCTGCATCACTTTGAGGTAATCGGGCGTGGCGAAGCTGAGTTGGCTGTGCGGGCCGGGATCGCCGGCAGCAAGCGGCCTGCCAACAATTCCAAACGAGCACGACTGGCTGTCGTCGGGATCGAAAGGCAGCGGCTCGACGGCCGCAGCCGCGCGCACGCCCGGCTGAGCGCCAAGCTGGCTCACCACCCCGCCCACAAATACTGCCTGTTGTTGCTGCGACCTCTTGAAGTCGTTGCCCGCGTAAGGCACCTTTGCCGTTATCACGCCGTTCGGATTGAATCCCGGATCGACCTGCTGCAGCGCAAACAGGCTTGCCAGAAAGAGTCCCGTTCCGGTGAGCAGAACAAATGCCGCGGCCACTTCGCACACCACGAACACGCCGCGCAGCCGCTGCTTGCTGCTGGAAGCGGTCCCGTGCGTCTCTCCTTCGCGCAGCGTGAGCCGCTCGCGGTAGCGCACCATCGCATACGCGGGACCAAAACCGGAAACCAGCAGCGTGAGCAATGCCGCCGCTGCCGCAAAGGCGATGAGCTCCGCGCTCATGTGCACGGCAAAGCCCGCGGCCAGATTATTCGGCACCATGCGCAGCAGCAGCCCTCCCGTCGCCGGCCCGGCGGCGGCGCCGGCAATGCCGGCCAGGACAGCAAGCATCAGGGATTCGAGGAAAACCTGGCGGAGCATGCGTCCCGTCGCCGCTCCCAGCGCCATCTGGATGGCAAACTCTTTCCCGCGCGCCGACGAACGCGCCAGAAACAGCCCGGCAACGTTTGCCGCCGCGATGAGCAGCACCAGCGCCACCACGGCCATCAGCACATAGAGCGGCTTGCGCAACGGCCCCGCGGCAAACTCGGTGAGCGGGTTCGCGTAGATCGACCAGCCGGAGTTTATTGCGTACTTCGATCCGCCGAGCCGGCGCAGATCCTCCCACATTTTGGTTGAGAGCGCGGCATTGAGTCGTTGCACCGCGACACCGGGCCGCAGCCGGACGACTGCCTGGTAGTTCTCGTTGAAGACCTCATCGGCTGAAAACGCCGCTTGCGGAAGCGCGATCGGAACCCAGATTTCCGAGCGCCTCGGCCACGCAAAGTCGCTTCGCATCACGCCGAGAACGCGATACGATTTGCCATCGAGCAGCAAAGTCTGTCCCGCCACGTTCGATGCGCCTCCGAACGCCCGTTGCCAGAAGCCGTAGCTGAGCACCACCACGGGAGCGGCGTTGGGCTGGTCTTCGTTCGCGGTAAACGTGCGGCCCAGAACCGGCTGCGCCCCGAAGACGCGAAACCACGGCGAGGAGACGCGCGCCGCGGCGACGTGCACCTCCTGGCCGCCGCGCAACAGATTGAAGCTGGTGGGCTGCTCGAGGGCCGCCGCTTCAACCAGCCCGTTCAACGATGCCGCATAGCCTTCCGTGGGCGCCGACACATAAGGAATATCGAGCGTGAATTTCGTATAAAGCGTATGCATTGCCGCTACCTGCTCCGGCCGGTCGACCCCGGCCGGATGGCGCAGCACCGCATTCACCACGCTGAAGATCGCCGCGTTGGCTCCAATGCCCAGCGCCAGTGTCAGCACCACGGTCGTCGAAAAACCCGGCGAAGTGCACAACTGCCGCAAGGCGTAGCGCGCGTCGAACCACAAGCCCTCGGACCCGAACAAAGAGCCGCCCCCGCTTTGCGCGGGCAGACCTCCATTCAGCTTCGTACGCGGGGAGGGCTCGGACCTGCGAAGGTTTTCGGGCATGACCTGACCTCACGCCAGTCGATACGGAGCGCACGCCGCGCCGGTTCTTGTCGCGAGCGATCCCGGCCGGCGCGCAACAGCCGGACAATACCCATAGATGTATAGGTATGTCAATCGAGCCGCACAAAAATGTGACGAATGAAAGAGCACCGGGCTTGACATATTCCTATATGGGAATGTAATGTCTCCACCATGGCGCGGGCCGCCACCACCACCGACGCCTTCAACGCCGTGGCCGAGCCCCGGCGCCGCGAGATCCTCTCGCTGCTCGTCGTCCAGGAGCGGCCGGTCGGCGAGATCGTCGCCGTCCTGCGCCTCGACCAGCCCTCGGTCTCCAAGCACCTGCGCGTGCTGCGCGACGTCGGTCTGGTGCGCGTCCGGCGCAAAGGGAGGCACAAGTTGTATCGAACCGTTCCCGACGCGATCCGGCCCATGCACGAGTGGACCGCGACGTTTGAGCGCTACTGGCGCCACCAGTTGCATCGCGTGAAAGAGCGGGCCGAGGCCTTGGAAGCCGCTGGCTCGGGACCGGATCTCAAGGCTTGAAGATCGAGGAGACAGTATGGTCCAAACGGCCCTTGCCATCGAAGAGATGACCATCAACGTCGAGCAGGAAATTCACGTGAAGGCATCGCTGGAAACGACGTTCACGGCCCTGCTCGAACAGCTCGGCCCCGGCAACGAGCGCCCCGACGGCTCGCCGATGCCGATGAAGCTGGAGCCCTGGCCCGGCGGCCGCTGGTTTCGTGACCTCGGCGAAGGCAATGGCCACCATTGGGCCAACGTCCAGGCCATCAGGCGTCCCACGCTCGTTGAGTTCTCGGGACCGCTGTTCATGTCCTACCCGGTCGCGAACAACGTACAATACCGGCTCAGCGAAGAGAGCGGCGGCACGCTGATCAGGTTTCATCACACTGCTTTCGGTTTCATCGCGGACGACCACAAAAAAGGCGTCGTTTCGGGATGGAACTACATTCTTGAAAAGGTCCGCGAGCGCGCCGAGGGATCGCAAGCGAAATCCGTTCGATGAAATCCACTCCCCCGATCAGGAGTTTCGTCATGTCTGCTGCAGCACCCGTTCTTGCGGAGTCGATCGCACAGTCTCTGCTCGCCGAATTCGAAACCCAGGCGCCGGTCACGCGCCGTTTTCTCGAGCGCCTGCCCGAAGAAAAGCTCACCTGGAAGCCGCACGAAAAATCCATGACGGCCGGGCAACTGGCGCTGCATCTGGCGATCGTGCCCGGTTCGGTGGTGCGCTTCGTCGAGAGCAGCCCGAAGCAGGCGGGAAACTTCGTCTTCCCGCAACCGGCCAGTGTCGCGGAGATTCTCGCGAAGTTCGACGAGAGCCTTGCCACCGTGCGGGACGTATTGCCGAAGTTCGACGACGCCGCCATGGCGGAGACCTGGCGGCTGGTGAAAGGCGACCGCGAGTTGCTGGCCATGCCGCGCGTTGCCTTTCTGCGCAACATCATGCTCAATCACTGGTACCAGCATCGCGGCCAGTTCAGCGTGTATCTTCGCTTGCTCAATATCGCCGTCCCGGCGAGCTGGGGACCGAGCGCCGACGAGCCGCCGCCATTCCTTCAGAGAAGTCAGGATCATTGATGAAGTGAAAGAGCACGGGATCGGGTGCCCCATCCTCTTCCGGCGCGCACTTCGCGCAGGAAAAGGGTGCGAGGGAGCGAAGCGAAGTGCTGGAGGCATAATCGGGTTTCTGAGCGCTTTGTCTTCCACCAGACTGGGGTGCCCCAGGTCCCGCTTTTGGGACCTGGGATTGAAAGAAACCGCGTGGAACCTGGCTCCAGGGCCGATGGAGGACCCCATGTGTCCCGTATGCATGGCAACCGCAGCGATCGTTTACGGCAGCACCGCCGGCACGGGCGGCCTCACCGCACTGGTCACCGGCAGGTTTCTAAGGCATCGCGCCGCGCAGCGGGCGCAAGCACCCACACCGGAAAAGGAGAATCGCCATGGCAACCATGACCCCGGAATTGAAGCAGAAGGTCGTTTCGCACGACGAGTGGACTCAGGCGCGCAAGGAGTTGCTCGCAACGGAGAAGGAATTTACACGGCAGCGCGATGAGCTGAGCCGCCAGCGCCGCGAGCTGCCCTGGGAAAAGGTCGAAAAGAGATACGAATTCGAAGGACCGGCCGGCAAGCTGAGCTTTTCCGATCTCTTCGGCGTGCGCAGCCAGCTCGTCATCTACCACTTCATGCTCGGTCCCGGATGGGCAGAGGGCTGCCCGAGCTGCTCCTACCTCGCCGATCATTTCGACGGCATGACGATCCACCTCGCCAATCGCGACGTGAACTTTCTGGTCGTGTCGCATGCGCCGATCGCCGAAATCGAAGCCTTCAAAAAGCGCATGGGCTGGCGCTTCCGCTGGGTCTCGTCGTACGGGAGCGACTTCAATCACGACTACCAGGTGTCGATGCGCCCCGAGGAAGCGGGCAAAGACCAGGTCTATTACAACTACGAGATGACCGGGTTTCCCAGCCAGGAGCGGCCCGGCCTCAGCGTCTTCTTCAAGAGCTCGCCAGGCGAGATCTTCCACACCTACTCCACCTACGCGCGCGGCCTCGACATCCTCGTCGGCGTCTATAACATCCTCGACCTGGTGCCCAAGGGGCGCGACGAAGCCGGCCTGAAGCACACCATGGCGTGGGTTCGCCACCACGACAAATACACCGAGGGCTATTCCGTCGATCCCAATGCGGAGTGGGAGCACCCGAAGGTTGCCGCGAGCGGGCACTCGTGCTGCGCCGGCGAGCACGCTTCGTAGACGGACGGCGAAGGTCAAGCGACTCTCCGGGAGACAGGGCGGGTGAGAAAAACCCGCGCGGGTTGCCCCATCCTTTTCCGCTCGCCCCGGCGAGCGGAAAGGGTGGGATCCTTCGCAGCTTCCACCCCGCCGCTCCGTTCCCTTCTTCGAGCTTCGGCGGTTTTCCGGTGGCTATGCATCGCAGCCAAAGACGCCAGGTGGTTCTCCCCTCAAGAAGGGACCGACTTGAGCCCTATTCCGAATGGAGCACGGAAATTACGTCGGTGCGCGCGGCAACCGCCGCGGGCAAAATGCTTCCCGGCAGCGCGACCAGAGTCATCAGAGCCCAGGCGAGCGAGAGGGAGACTGGATCATGCAGCTTTACGCCCACCAGCATGTTCGCAAGAAGACGGTCGAGGAACCAGGCTCCTGCAATGCCGGCAATGCCGCCAATCAGGATCAGGCGCATCGCCTGCGCCATGATCAGGCGCAGCAGTTCGCGGCGCGATGAGCCAAGCGCCAGGCGAATCCCCATTTCCGGCCTGCGCTGATTGACCCAATAGGCAAATACTCCGTAAACACCCACCCCGGCCAGGATCATGGCCAACACCGCGAACGAGGCAATCAGGAGCATCATCAGCCGCCGTTGCGCGACCGACTGCGAAATGCGCTCGTTCATGGTCTCCACATCGAACAGCGGCAGGTCAGGGTCGACATCGATCACCGCCTTGCGCAATGCCGAAGCAAGTGTTCCCGGTTCGACCGCGGTGCGCAGCAGAACATTCATTTCAATCTCCGGCACCTGGTCAAACGGGAGATAGAGCGCAGGCTCGAGGGTTCCTTCCAGTCCGTTATAGCGGACATCCTGCACCACGCCGACGACGGTCCTACGGGTAAACGCATCGGGTTTCATTTCGCCGAAATTGGTTCTGAATTGCCGGCCGATCGCATCCCCGTTGAAAAACTGCCGCGCAAATGCCTGATTCACGACGGCAACGGGAGCCGAGTCCGCTTTATCTTCGTCGTTCAACAAACGTCCTCTGAGGAGGCGCGTGCCCGCGGCGCGGAAATAATCAGGGCTGACGATGATGGCGCAGGATGTCGTCCTCTGCTCGATTGGAGGCAGCGGTCCATTTCCAGGTACGATCGCAGTGTTGGGACCGATGTCTTCGAGCGGAAGGTCGCTGGCGATCGCCGCCGCTTGCACACCGGGGAGAGCTTGCAGGCGAGGAAGCAGTTGCTTGACAAACCCGCGCGTCTTTTCCCGTGCCTCCGTGTAATTGCGCAGCATTTGAGCGGTGAGACACTGACGGGGATCGAATCCGGAATCGTTTCCCAGCACGTTGATGAAACTCCGGATGAGTAATCCCGCGCCCGTAAGCAGCAAGACGGCCAATCCGATCTCCGCCATCAGCAACACCCTGCGGAAGCGCCTCTGCTGACGGCCGGAAGAGATACGCCGCGCCGCGCCCTGAAGCGCCGTTTGCAGATTTGTCCGCGATGCGCCGATCGCCGGGGCCAGGCCAAACAAAACAGTCGTCAGCAGGGCCAGTCCCGCCGTGAATGCCAGCACCCAGCCATTCACTTCGACAGCCGCGCTCATCTTGCCAAAAGGCACCTGAAGCATTCCCGCAATGTTCGAGCCCGAAGAAAACTCGCCCGGCATTCCACCCCGACGAATCAGCCAGGTCGTCGCCGCGGCGATTCCCATCCCCAGCACTGCGCCCAGTGTGGCGAGGGTCAGGCTTTCAACCAGGGATTGACGGATCAGCCGTATCCGTCCGGCCCCGAGCGCGCCGCGCAACGCCATTTCATGTTCCCGGGCCACGCTGCGAGCCAGTTGCAGATTGGCGACGTTGACGCACGCGATCAGCAGCACGGCGCCGACACAGGCCAGCAGAATCAGCAGCGGACGGCGATCGTCGCCGGTCAGAAAGCGATGCAGGGGTTCGGCGAGATTCTGCGACCCTTCCACGTATGCCCTGTAAAACGCCGGATAACTTTTGAAGCGGATCTCTGTGAACAGATTCAGCTCCGTTTGCGCCTGCTCAAGGCTCACATTCTCGCGCAGGCGGCCGATGGCCCGCATCATGAACACGATTTGCGGTCCAATGCTCGTGTCGGGACTCAGATCGGCGGGAATGCAGAGGTCGGGCTCAATCGCAAAGTCGGGGAAAATGAAGTGGGCGGGAAGTACGCCTGCAACCGTCCATGCCTTTCCCCCGAGCGTGATCGATCGGCCGATGATGCTGGCATCGCCATGAAACTTGCTTTCCCAGAGGCGATGGCTCAGGAGCACGACGGCGGGACCACCCGGGCGATCTTCGCTGCTCAGGAAGTCTCTCCCCTTCGCCGGATCGACGCGCAGCACGGGAAGGAAGTTGGCCGTGATCCCAGCCACCTTTACACGGATTGGATCGCCCGAGCCCGTGAGATTGGTGTCGCCCAACTGTGTAAACCCGGCAATCGATTCGAACGACTTGAGGCTCGACCGCAACGCAACGAAATCCGGAGAAATCAGAGTGCCGCCGTACTGGTTCTTCTTCGGCATGGCCGCCGAGATCTCCATTAGCCGGTCTGAATCCGTATAGGGAAGAGGACGGATCAGCAGCGCGTAGACTGCCGAAAAAATCGCGCTTGTCGCTCCGATCCCCAACGCGAGCGTAATCACCGCCGTACAGGCAAACGCGGGGTTGTGCCGCATCTGGCGCAGCCCGTAGCGAACATCCTGGAGAACCGATTCAACGGTCGTACTCGCGCGCTGATCGCGCACCGCCTGCTTCACCGGTTCAAGGCCGCCCGATTCCGCCAACGCCTGTCTGCGCGCCTCACTTGGAGGAAGTCCGCTCGCAATCTTCTCGTCGGTTATGGCATCCACGTAGCCGCGAATCTCCGCGTCCAGTTCCGTCTCAACCTGCTGCTTGCGCAATAGTGTCCGTAGCGCAAACCTGGGATGCGAACCAACCCTCATATGGCCTCCTGCGTCTTTGACCGCCTGAATATATACCCAACCTGGGTGCCCCAGGTCCGTGTTTCGGACCTGGGACGGCACGATCGTTGGTGGGAATTCATGCGGTCACAGCTCTAGTTCGCTTTCAGCGCGCTGGCGATGGCGCGGGAGATCGTCGTCCATTGTTCGGCTTTCACGCCCAACTGCCGCTCGCCGGCTTTTGTGCGCCGGTAATACTTCGCACGCCGGTTATTCTCTGAGTCGCCCCAAAAGGAAGTCAGCCACCCGGCCTCTTCCATGCGGTGAAGCGCCGGAAAGAGGGAGCCCGGCCTTACCTTGAAGGTGCCGCGCGTGATCTGCTCCACGCGCCGGGCGATCCCCAGTCCATGGAATTCGCCGTCTCCAATGGCCTTGAGGATCAGCAGGTCCAGCGTGCCCTGAACAAGATTTGCCTGATTTCGCTCCAATCCCGCCCTCCTATTGAATGACGATAGGAGTGTAGAGCGGACTCCTACAGAATGTCAATAGGAGTTGCCTCTTGGCCGACGCTGTCGGTCGCAATGAGCCTGGAGCATTCGATCAGGCCGAGAATGCAACGACAGAGCGGGCAAGCGATGAGCCGCTTGGCCGCTCATCGCTTGCGGTTCGTGCAGCTTTACCTTCCTGCCTCGCTCATCAGCTTCTGCGCGCGCTCCATGGCGTCAAGCCGGCGCTGCTTCTCCGCATCCATATCGGTCGGACGCAACGGGCCTCGTCCTGCCCGCTTTACATAGGTGTCAACGGATTCCGCAAACGTGGCACCGATCCCGCTCACGGCCGACTGGGCTTCGGACAGCACTTCATGAAAGTGTGCGATTTCCTCGACGGCGCGCTCGGGATGGTAGCTCAGCCGGTCGCCGGTCTGCATGGCGTCGATCAGATCGTCCGGCGGATCGGAGACGGGCCACGTCACGTGCATCGCGTCGTAGGCGCCGCGCAGGCGCGTCATGGAGCCGGCGAAGCCGTCGATCTCGCGGCGTCGCTCCGTCAGTCCCGCGGCACGACGGACTTCGACGGTCACCGTGCTTTCAACACTGCTTGCCGGCACGGGAATCACCGTCGCCAGCGTGTTGCCTTCGAAGGTCCATCCGCCGTTTCCGGTTGCGCCGGCGCGATGGACGGCAACGCCGTTTACGATGACCGATTCCGGCGGCCAGTCGGCAGGCAGGCGCAACTCATAACTGCGCGCCTTCAGCATGCCGGGAAAGCTGCCTTCGACCGGACCGATCTCCACACGCAGCGTGTCGCCTTCCTGCGTGGCCTTGACGGGTGTGCGCGCAAAAACGCCGCGCTGGTACTCGACGCTCACGCCGGAGTCCTCATAGACCTTGTAACTGAAGCTCGAGCCGGGCGCCAGGGGCCAGATCGTCAGAATCAGCGGATCGACGGGCTTCTGCCCGGTATAACTCATCGCCGGCTGCATGGGGACGATGGCCCCGGTTTTGAGATAGACCGGGATCTGTTCGATCGAAAAGCTGCGGTCCACCTGCGCGGGGCCGTCGAGACGCTTGCCGGTCGGCCATTCGATCCATTGGCCGGCGGGCAGCCAGATTTTTTCGCTGGCCAGGCCGCTCACTTTGTCGGCCGCAGTGACCACGGGCGCAGCGAGCATCTCGTCGCCGAAGAGGTATTCGTTCTTCGCGTCGTAGGCCTGCGCCTCCTCGGGCCAGTCGTAGTAGAGCGGACGGAAAAACGCGACGCCCGTGTCGTAGGTGCGGCGCGCCTCGGTGTAAATGTAGGGCTGCATCGCATAGCGAAGCTGGAATGCGGAGCGCAGGATCGCTGAATACGGCTCCGGATAAGCCCAGATGCGGCGCTCGGACTCGGGATTCTTCGTCGTGTGCGTGCGCAGGATGGGACTGAAGGCGCCGAACTGCACCCAGCGCGTGAAGAGCTCGGGGTCCACCGCGCCGGGCATGTGACCGCCAATATCGTGGCTCCAGTAGGCGTAGCCCACGTTCGCCGCGGTAGCCGTGAACCAGGGCTGGAAGGCGAGCGAATCCCACACCGAAATGGTGTCGCCCGAGAAGCCGATCTGGTAGCGATGATTGCCCAGCCCGCCCCAGCGATGGAAGAGCAGCGGCCGCTTGCCTTCGCGCTGCTGGTCCGTGAAGTGCACGTAGTTGAGCCACCACGTCGGCGTCACGCCCGGCATCCTTGTTGTCGGCTCCTGCTGCCAGTCGAGCCACCAGAAATCGATGCCCTCTTTCTCGAGCGGATGAAGAACGAGGTTGAAATAGTTCGTCGTGAATTTCTTGTCCGTGATGTCGAACGGAACGTATTTCTTCGTCGCCGGATCGATGCCCATGGCGCGTGCCATCGCCGGATACGCATCTTCCCACGGCTGAATCCCCGAAGCCGGATGCAGATTCAGGCTCGTCTTCAGGCCGTCGGCGTGCAGTTGCGCGAGAAACTGCTGCGGGTCGGGAAAGAGAAGCTTGTTCCATGTGTAGCCTGTCCATCCCAACCGCTCGCCCGACTGATCCTTCTCGCCTCTCGCCTTGAGCTGGTCTTCATTGATGTGCCAGTCCATGTCGATAACGAAGACGTCGAGCGGCGTCGAGTTCTGGTGAAAGCCGCGAACGATCTCCTCGATCTCCTGGTCGCTGTAAGCCCAGTAGCGCGACCACCACGTTCCGAAGGCGAAGCGCGGCGGCAGCGGAATGCGGCCGGCCACGCGCACATAATCGCCGAGCGCCTTTCGGTAGTCGTGCCCGTAGCCAAAGAAGTACCAGTCCTGTCTTTCGCCGGCAGGACGCTCCATCACCCACGGCCACGGGCTTTTTTCGCCTTCGGGAAAACGAAAATCGGCCGAATCAAAGAGGGGACGCGTGGAGTCGTCGACCAGCGCCCAGCCGGAGCGCGAAACCAGTCCCTGCTCGATGGGTTCGCGCGTCTTCGAGCCCAGTGCGCCGTCGAGCGTGCGCGTCGTGCCCTGCAGGTTTGCGGGATCCTTGTCGCCGGGATGCCACGTCACTTGCCGGTTATCGACTGTGAGTTCGATCGAGAGATCGTCCGGGGTGAATCTGCCATCGCCATTGGGAGTATAGGTGAGAGTCAAGGCGGACGTCTTGAGGGTCAACAGTTGATTCGTACCGCTCTTGGTGATTGTCTTCTCGAACTTCGGCTCCGGCAATCTGCGATTGATAAACACCAGCGACGCATGATCCTCGAATTTGCCACCGGCTGCCCATTCCATGCGGATGAGCTGGGGCGTCAGCACCGTAAAGCGCGCGTTGCCCATCGTTACAACGGCTTTCGGATCGGCAACCGGATTGTCGGCCGGCTCGGCGTGCGCGGCCTCTGTCTTGTCTGTAGCGGCTGCTTGCGGCGCTTCTTCGGCACGGATTGCAATTGGCGCTGCGATTCCCAAATCCCCTCCAACGACGACTGCGATCGCGGCAAAGTGATGCAAAAAAGAATGCACTGCGCGCCTCCTTTTTGTCTTTCGGAGCACAGAGGGAAGCCTATCACCGCCGGATGAGACGATACTGCGCTTTGAAAGGGCACGGCTTCAAGCCGTGCCGTTGACGTAGCAAAATGAAGGCGGGCTTTAAGTGTCCGCGCGAGATCTCGCTACCGCATGTTTTCAGTGCGCGAATTGGAGGGAGCAGCAGCCTTCAGGCTGCTGAATCAGCGCAAAACGGCGATGTGGCTTCAGCCACGGGCCTTCTGAAGCCGGTTTGATGGCGTTGGGCTCAAGTTTTCACGCAGACACTTTAAGCCCCTGAGGGAAGACTTTCAGTTTGTCCGGCGCCACGACGCAGCTCATCATCCCAGCGGAACATCGTACTCCGCCGCTGCCAGCATTCCGCCGTCGACTACATGCAACACGCCGGTCACGCCTGCGGAGTCGTCGGACACGAGATACAGCGCCGCGCGCGCAATATCTTCCGGCCTGAGAATCTCGCCGGTCGGCACGCGGGAGAGACGCGTGCGGATGCGCGCCTCGCCTGCCTCACCATGACCGAGGTGCTCGCGCAGCATAGGCGTGTCGGTGATGCCGGGGCAGATGCAGTTCACGCGAATATGGTCGCGGCCGTAGTCGAGCGCCAGCGATTTGGTCAGCAGCGCGATCGCACCTTTCGACGCGATATAGACCGGCGTGTGCAGTTGACCCACCAGGCTGCTGGTCGAGCCGGCATTCAGAATGGCGCCGCCTCCGCTGCGCCGCATGTGCGGAACAACGTGCTTGATCGCGAGAAACGCCCCCTTCAGGTTGATCGCCATCACGCGGTCCCATTCCGCTTCTGTCATCTCCTCGAGTGGCTTCACCAGCACCACGCCGGCATTGTTGAAGAGAATGTCGATCCTTCCCCAGCGAACCACGGTGTCTTCCACCATGCGCGCCACGTCAGCTTCGTTGGCAACGTCGGCGCGCGCAAACACAGCTTGATGGCCTTCCGCCCGGATCTCCGCGACCGTCTCCTCGCCGCGGCGCGTGTCGATGTCCGCAACCACCACCTTCGCGCCTTGCGCGGCAAACAGCATCGCGCTGGCGCGGCCGATGCCGCTCGCCGCGCCGGTCACGATCGCCACTTTGCCGTTGAGCTTCATGTAGGTTCCAAACACAAGTGTCAGGGCACGACTTAAGTCGTGCCGAAAAAGTAATTGAGATGACTGGGGGCTTTAGCCCCTGCGGGATGCCTTTGCGATCTTATGGCGCGAGAACCAACGGCGGAACTCCAGGAATCGTCAATCGTATACTGCTGTCCGCCAACGCCGCTAGCCTTCCGATTTGATCAATACTGTTGCAAATACACCATATGCGTTTGCATGAACTCGTAAAGCCCGTGCTTGCCGTCGGCCCCGCCGATGCCGCTCTTGCGCCAGCCGGCATGAAATCCCTGCATGGCCTCGAAGTTCTCGCGGTTGATGTAGGTCTCGCCGAAACGGATCTCCTGGCAGGCGCGCAGCGCCACGTTCAGGTCCCGCGTATAGATCGACGAAGTGAGCCCATAATCGGAATCGTTCGCGTAAGCGATCGCCTCATCGAGGCTGTCGAATTCGACGATCGGAATCACCGGCCCGAACACCTCTTTGCGGATGATCTCCATGCCCTGCTTGCAGCCGGTAATGACCGTCGGCTCGTAGTAGTAGCCGTTTTCGCCCGCGCCGCGTTTGCCGCCGGTGCGCACCGCGGCCCCGGCCGCGACGGCGCTGCCCACCAGCCGCTCTACTTTGCGAAAACCGGCTTCGTTGATCAGCGGGCCGTATTCGACCGACTCGTCTCGGAGCGGATCGCCGTAATGCGTCGCCTGCATGGCGGCTGTGATCCTGTCGACGAACTCGCCGGCAATGGAGCGCTGAACGTAGACACGCTCGGCGCAGTTGCATACCTGGCCGCTGTTGAGCACGCGCGACGCCTTGACCGCGCGGACGGTGAGATCGAGATCGGCATCGCCCATCACAATGGCCGGAGCCTTGCCGCCCAGCTCGAGATTCACTTTGGTGATATTCTTCGCCGCCGCCGACATGATCGCCGAGCCGGTCTCCACACTGCCCGTGAAGCTGACCATTCCAATCCGCGGCGACGAGGCCAGCGCGTTGCCCGCGCCCGGTCCGCGGCCGTGGACGACATTAATCAGCCCTGGCGGCATCTCGATCTGCTGCAGCAGCTCGCAGAACTTGACCGCATTGTGCGGCGTCTCTTCGCTGGGCTTGATCACGATCGTGTTTCCGGTGATCAGTGCCGGTCCCGCTTTGCGCGCAATCAGAAAAAAGGGGAAATTCCAGGGGAGAATCCCGCCCACGACGCCGATGGGCCGGCGAAAGAGCAGAATGGTCTCGCCCTTGCGGTCGCTTTCGACGATCTCGCCTTCGATGCGGCGCCCCCACTCGGCCATGTAATCGAGATAGCCGGCGGTGAACTCGACTTCCACGCGCGCCAGGCCCAGCGTCTTGCCTTGTTCTTCGGTGATGACGCGGGCCAGCGGCTCAATGTTCTCGCGAATCTTCGCCGCGATCGCGCGCAGCAGTTTGGCTCGTGTTGCGGCCGGTTCCTTTTCCCAAAGCTTCTGCGCGGCCTCGGCGGCTTCCACAGCGGCGTTCACGTCGTCCAGACCGCTGTCGGGAACCGTGCAGATCTCCGCGCCGGTGGCGGGATTCCTGACCGCGATTCGATGACTGCCCTGCGAAGGGACGAACTTGCCGTTGACGAAGTTCTCGTAGTTTTTCATGGGGGGGGTGTCCTCAGCTCTGGCTCACGCGCTCTCGTCTTCGGCCAATGCCGCTCCGGGCCACACCAGCTCGCCGGAACAGTACCTTGCATTCACGATACGCCGGTCGGGCTCATCCGCCGCGTACACCCAGATCATCGACATATCACAGGAAGACTCGTTGAGGAACCGGTGCGGAACGCCCTTGGGGATGTAAGCCGTGTCGCAGCCGCTGAGCTCGTATCGCCGGCCTTCGACCTGACAGACGGCAGTGCCTTCCACGATGGTGATCGACTCGTCGAAGTCATGAATGTGGCAAGGTAGCGACGCGCCGGGAAGAAAGCGGCCATGACCGCCACAGATCCCCTCCAAGCCCAGGCGGCGGCTGAACAGATCGAGAAAGAACGCATTCTTCGCCAGCTCATAAACGGCGAGGCGGTCGTAGCGAACGATGGTCTCCGGGTCGGACTCCGCCGGGTTGTCTTCGCCGCGCTCCTCGCCGGGAAAGACGCGATCGGCGCCGTCGCGGGCAGGCGTTGCCGTGCTGAAAGCCCAGTGCGCCACCAGATCGCTCGCCGGGCGGTCGTTGCGCACCATGTGCGCCACGCCGGCGGGAAGATGGATGCAATCTCCGGCATGGAGCCGGTAGGCCCGGCCCTCGACGACAAACCGTGCGCGTCCGGCCACGATGGTGATCGCTTCGTTATCCGGATGAGAGTGATACGGCATCTGCGTACCGGGGCCGATCCGCGCGATGCCGGTGCTGAATCCCGTTGCTCCGCACGCGGCGGTAACCAGGCGATAGAGGCCGATTCCGGGAGGCGAGTCGGCTTCC
>JASHQQ010000353.1 GCA_030039035.1 Acidobacteriaceae bacterium
AGGAGCGGAGCTAGCGGTGTCAGCGGGGCTAGCGGAGTTGGCGTTGTTCACGGAGTTCACGGGGTCGGCTTAATTCGGGGTGGGTCGCTCGAGTCAGCTCCTAACTCCGCTAACATGCGCGAAGCGCGGCTAACTCCGCCAGCTTCGCTCGCGACAGGGAGAAATCATGCGCAAGAAAGTCAGCATCGTGGGCGCGGGCAACGTGGGAGCCACGGCCGGCCACTGGATCGCCGCCAAGGAGTTGGCCGACGTGGTTCTCGTCGATGTCGTCGAAGGCATTCCCCAGGGCAAAGCGCTCGACCTGCTTGAAGCCATGCCCATCGAGAAGCGCGACGTGCTGGTAACCGGCGCCAATGACTACGCCGCCACGGCCCACTCCGATGTCGTGATCATCACCGCCGGAATTCCGCGCAAGCCGGGCATGAGCCGCGACGACCTGCTGCACACCAACTTCAAGATCATGTCCGACGTGGTGCAGAAGGTCATCGCGCAGTCGCCCGAATCGATTCTCATCGTCGTTTCCAACCCGCTCGACGCCATGGCGCAGACCGCGTATCGCCAGTCGGGATTCAATCGCGAGCGCGTCATCGGCATGGCCGGCGTGCTCGATTCGGCGCGCTTTCGCACCTTCATCGCGGCGGAGCTCAACGTCAGCGTGGAAAACGTCACCGCCTTCGTGCTCGGCGGCCACGGCGACACCATGGTGCCGCTGGTTCGCTATTCGGCCGTTGCGGGCATTCCCATCTCCGAGCTCATCCCGCCCGACCGCATCGAAGCCCTGGTGCAGCGCACGCGCGACGGCGGCGCGGAAATCGTCAAGCACCTCAGGAGCGGCAGCGCGTATTACGCTCCCTCTGCCGCTGCCGTGGAAATGGTCGAAGCGATTCTCAAGGACAAGAAGAAGATCCTTCCCTGCGCCGCCTATCTCGAGGGCGAGTACGGCATCGAGGGCTACTTCATCGGCGTTCCCTGCAAGCTGGGCGCCGGCGGCCTCGAGCAGATCGTCGAAATCAAGCTCACACCCGAAGAAGATGCGGCCCTGAAGAAGAGTGCCGATGCGGTGAAGGAACTTTGCGCCGTCATCGGCGTGTAAGAATTGCGGCACATCCCTCCGCAGCCGCGATCACCAGGTTTGCGGCGCCATTGTGGCATGATGGCATCATCATGCCTGCCTCTCTTCGCTGTATGCTTCGCGTCGCGTTGATCGCCTTCATCGCAGCTTTCATAGCCGCGCCGATTCGCGCTGCCCAGCCCGCCGCAAACCGCCTCCTGATCCGCGGCAACATCGTCACGCCCGATGGCGTGTTCAGTGGTGCATGGCTCGACATTCGCGACGGGCGCATCGTCCATATCGAGCGCGAGAAGCCCGACCTGCCCGGCGTTCCCGCGCTCGAAACCAGTGACCTCGTCTTTCCCGGTTTCATCGATCTGCACAATCATCCCGCGTTCAACATCTTTCCCCGCTGGACGCCGCCGCGCAAATTCCCCAACCGCTACGCGTGGCGCGACTGGGACGTTTACCGCGCGCGCATCGAGACGCCGGCGCGCGCGATTCAAACAGCAGAGAACTTTTGCGACATCGACGAGTACGTTGAGGTCAAGGGGCTCATCGGCGGCACCACCTCGATGATCGGATTTTCCGGCCGCGATCCGGCCACGCCTCAACCCGACTGCATCAAGGGCCTGATTCGAAACCTCGACGCGTACACCGGCTTTTATGGCCCCGATCAGGGCCATGAGCGCATCGTCAACTCCATCGGCATCCTGCCCCGCGACATGGACGCCGATTCGGCCGCGCGCATCGCCCAGGGCATCGCCGCCGGCGGCATTGACCTGCTCGCCATTCACATCGCGGAAGGATTGCCCGAGGATGCGGAGTCGGCGCAGGAACTCGACATGCTGGAGGCGCGTGGCTTGCTCACCGCGCACACCGCTCTGATTCATTCGGTTGGCCTGTCACCCAGCCAGTTGGCGCGCGTGCATCGCGCCGGCGCATCCATCGTCTGGTCGCCGCGTTCGAATTTCGAGCTCTATGGAGCCACGGCCAACGTTGCCGCCGCCTTTCGCGAAGGCGTGACCATTTCGCTGGCGCCGGACTGGTCGCCTTCCGGCTCCGACAACATGCTCGACGAAATCAAATATGCGTGGGGCGTGAGCCGCAACAGACTCGACGGGCTCTTTTCGGCGCGACAGCTTGTGGAGATGGCTTCCAGCGTTCCGGCGCGCGTGGCCCGCATCGACGACAAGGTGGGCACGCTCGCTCCCGGCATGCTGGCGGACTTTTTTCTCGTTCATCCGCAGACGAAGACGGCCGCAGCCGGACCATATGGTTCGATCGCCGACGGCACGGTGACGGACATCGATCTGGTCGTCATCAGCGGCATTCCCACGTATGGGACACCTGATTTCCTGCGCACGCTCGGCGTGAAAACCGAGCCGCTGACGGTTTGCGGAGCCCATCGCGCGCTGAATGCCGATGCGCTCCCCGACGGACCCTATGCACAGGTTGAAGCCAGATTGCAGGCGAAGATGAAAGCCGCGGGTACGGAGCTGGCGCCGCTGGCCGAATGCGTCCCTTGAAACTTACGTTGCGATCGGAACTGTCGATCTCCTCCGAAGCCTTCGCCGGGTGAATCGGCAAGGTACTTTGTCCGCGTGAATTCGTTCATCCCACCCTTGCGGCAAAAAGCAAAGGCGCCGCAAGGATGGGGCACCCGGCTCAAAGCCTCACACGCAGCTCGCCATCGGAGACCACTGCCTCCAGCGTTTCGGCCTTCATGCCATCGTCCTGCGGGCAGATTCCGCTGCGCAGATCGAACGAGAACGAATGCCAGGGGCATACCACGCAGCCGTCCTCGATCATCCCCTCGCCCAGCGGCCCTCCCTCATGCGGGCACGTGCCGTCGAGCACGGCGATCGATCCATTCACATTGGCGACGCACAGCGCGCGCCCGTCGACGACAAACTCGGCCACCTGGCCGGCGCTCGGCAACCGGGATTCCGCACAAACACGAACCAGCTCGCTCATGGACGACGCTCCTCGGGGGGACATGCCAAAGAGAATAGTAACCGGGACCGCCAATTAGCATAAAGAGAGAGATCCGCAGAACGCGGAATGGGGCCGCCTTGCCAAAGCACACTGCAAAACCGCGTTCGCAGCCTGCCGCGCGGCCCGGCTTTGACCGTGCGCGGCAGAATGCGCACCCTGCGCACGTTCCGCCGCCCACGGTTTCGGGAAGCTGGTTGCTCAAAGCGATCGCCATCTCCGTGGCTGGCGCGGTCTTTTGCTGGTGGGGCGTGTTTTGCCTGATGTTCTGGCAGGGAAGCTGGCAGTTGCTCTACCATCCGGCTTCGACGGTGACGCGCACGCCCGCCGGCCAGGGCCTGAAATTCGATCCGGTTGCTTTCGCCGCGACCGATACGGGAACCACGCGCCTCGCCGGCTGGTGGATTCCCGCCGATCCGCAAGCCGCGTTCAGCCGATACACGGCCCTCTTTCTGCATGGCAAGGACGGCAATCTCGGCAATACAGTGGATGCCCTGGCCGTGTTGCACGCTGCCGGAGTGAATGTGCTGGCTTTCGACTATCGCGGCTACGGCCAGAGCCGGTTCGTTCATCCCAGCGAAGCGCACTGGCGCCAGGACGCCGAATGGGCGCTCCAGTATCTGGCGAACACGCGACAAATCGCGCCCGGCTCGATCGTCCTCGACGGCGAAGGACTGGGCGCCGATCTTGCGCTGGAGGTTGCGGCCGCGCACCCGGAACTCGCCGGCGTCATCCTGCGCCAGCCGGTCGGCGACCCGGTCCGTGTGATCTTCAACGACCCCCGCGCCCGGCTGGTTCCGGCGCGCCTGCTGGTCCGCGACCGCTACGATCTCGAGGCACCGGCGGCCAGGCTGCGGATTCCGTCGCTGTGGTTTGCTCCCGACCAGCCGGACGGACAAGGCTGGCCTTCAGCTTTGCAATCGGTCTATGAAAAGGTCGCGGTCCGCAAGATGCGGGTCTGGCTGGTCAACGGATCCGCGGCGCCGAAAGAAACCGAAAACGAACTCGCGCGCTGGCTCGCCGATCTGCCGGGCAAATCGATCCCCGCAGGAGCTGAAGCCCCAACTTCAAAACAGGGCGCATGCGGCACGACTCATGCCCTGACATTTGTTCCTCAGCGGCGAGCCAGCGGCAGCAACCTGCAGGGCGGCAGGTCCGCTATCTCGGAATATCGCGATGCACGGCTTTCACCAGATACCCGGCCTTCTTCAGCCGCTTGGCCATCTCCTCGGCCATCATCACGCTGCGATGCTGGCCGCCGGTGCAGCCGAATCCCACCGTCACGTAACTCTTTCCTTCTTTCACATAGTGCGGAAGCAGGAAGAGCAT